>NZ_JBFRSD010000009.1:0-9712 GCF_041473395.1 Vibrio sp. 10N.222.55.C6 | reverse complement strand
CAATCGAAATCGAATGTTCTTAATCGAAGCCGAATGTTATTAATCGCAACCTGATGATATTCAAGTATATCGGATAAAAGGAACTGGCTCTATTACTCTTCCGAGTGAGCTTTTACTCACGATAGACAAATCACAGTCGACGGCCAAAACCTGATTTCGCCTGATTAACAGGCACAAAAAAGCGGACACCCTCCTTACGTTAACTCCGTAAGTAAAGTGTCCGCTTTAACTGAATATAGCTTAAAGCAGGATGAAAATACCCGCTAAGCATGCACTCATTAGGTTTGCTAGCGTACCAGCAGCTACAGCTTTCAAACCTAAGTTTGCAACTTCAGCACGGCGCTCTGGTGCCATAACACCGATTGAACCTAACTGAATCGCGATAGAACCAATGTTAGCAAAGCCACATAGAGCAAAAGTCACGATCACTTGGCTATGTTCAGATAACAGAGCTTTGTTCTCAACGAAGTCGATGAAAGCAACAAACTCGTTCATAACGATCTTCTGACCGATGTAAGAACCCGCCATCAATACTTCGTCACTTGGGATACCGATCAGCCATGCAAGAGGCGAGAACAGGTAACCAAAGATAGCTTGTAGCGTAATACCCGCAAAACCGAACGTTTCACCTAGGCTTTCTAGGCCAGTGTTGACCATCGCAATCACACTCACGAAGGCAACCAACATAGTACCAACCGCTACCGCAACCTTCATACCGTTCATCGCGCCGCTTGCCAATGCATCAATCACGTTGCTTTGGTCAGCTTTATCGAGCTCAATGTGGTCGTAGTCACTTGGTGTGCTGCGCTCAGGAACAATGATCTTCGCCATTAACAGGCTACCCGGAGCCGCCATAAAGCTTGCAGCGATAAGGTATTTAAGCTCAACACCAAGGCCAGCATAACCACCAAGTACACTACCCGCTACCGACGCCATACCACCTGCCATTACAGCAAACAGTTCCGAACGAGTCATAGACTTTAAAAAGGGACGAATAAGAAGAGGAGACTCACCCTGAGAAAGGAAGATATTACCTGTAGCAACCAGAGATTCAGCTTTACTTGTACCCAGCAGTTTTTGCACCGCTCCGCCCAAGATTTGAATCACTTTTTGCATAACGCCTAAGTAATAAAGCGCAGAAATCAAAGCACTGAAGAAGATAATGATTGGAAGCACGCGAACCGCGAAAATGAAGCCTTCAGTAGCAAGGTCACCGAAAAGGAATGCGATACCAACGTCTGCAAAACCAAGCAGGCTAGAAACACCATTACTTAGGCTTGTTAGCGCCAATTGTCCCCATGGGAAATACAAGACTAAGGCTGCAAAACCGATTTGAAGTAATAGTGCACGAGAGACCGTTTTCCAGTTAATTGAAGAACGACTTTCAGATAACAGGTACGCGCAAGCAATCAGTGCAAGAACACCGACAAAACCAAATAGAATATTCATAATGTGTCCTAGTAACCCTTAAAGAGTGAACATGAGCCAAGCAAATGACATCAAAGGAACAGGACAAAGAACCGCAAGCAAAACGCTACGCGATGAAGGAGCTAACAGGGTTAGCGAATGTAACAACGAGTTGTTCATGTAAAAAATCACCTTATACAAGCAGTGGAACGTAGCTGGTCCGGTCCGTGGGGTCATTCACATATCCATGTGACGGCTTGTATTGGCTAAGCACCGGCTTAAAACCGGAAAAGAAGTATAAACAGTTAAGTGAGACTTTCATCACATTTTTTGACGCAAACGATCGCGCGGTCATAAAGCGTACAAATCGAACTACTTCTCGCAATAATTAATTTTTCCAGCAAGAAATAATGCAAAAAAACCATCATTAAAATAAAAAGCCACAGAGTGTGGCTTTTTCAAAATATGAGATCAAAGTGGGAATAACTAGTTTAGCAGGGCACTTTTCACTTCAGCATCTCGGAATATCTCTTCAAAACGCTGTTTGTAGATCAGTTGCATCTCATTGATGATTGCACCACCATCAGGTACATCATTCTCGCCTTGGAAATTTTTGCTGAGTAGCTTATTACCAGCTTCATCATAGATAATCACATTAACGTTGTACCAAGAGTTATCCGTAAATGCGTGGAAGTCATACTTCCACTCATTCAAGACAAACATCATCGATTTGTTGTCGAATGCTTTCATCTGCTCAGCAACCTTGGTGATATCCTCTTCAGGCGTCGTCTCAACCGACTCAACAGCTACTTGCTGTTTTTTCAAGCCTGCGACCAATCTGTCAGTCAAAAATTGAGACATTGGCTGCTGTGTCGCCGTGTTGTAGGTATAAGGAATACCTAACGAACTGCGAATAATTCCCTCAAATTTTGGCTCTTTATCATGATCGAGAACGTATGGTCTCTTATCGATTACAGCGACGGTCAACGCTTTTTCCTGTGGAACTTCATTGAGTTGAGGCGCACTTTGTTCTGCTGTTAATACCGTTGCACAACCAGAAAGCCCTAACGATACTGCAGCGAGCAGTAAACTGACGAGTTTTTTCATAGATTTACCTATCTTATTGTTTTGAATAGGCTGTTCTAACAAAAATCGACTTAATGAGTAAACATTCATAAAATCAATATTTTACATAATTGTTATTTATATAAATTCGCTCACACATCGGGTTAAATTTATTGAGTCATCAGTCAATAACAAGGGTTTGTAACGGAACGTTATGAAATGAACAGATTATGTTCAAGCTATCAAGCAAAAGCACAAGGACATCGGCGCGTACTATGTTCTGGCACCAAAAATTGCGATGCCTCATGCTCGCCCTGAAGATGGTGTGAACGAAGCATCACTGCAAGTAACGGTATTCAAAAAGGGTGTTGATTTAGAGTCAGAAGACAACGGTGACGTTTACCTTTCGATTACTCTGGCGGCGATGGACTCAGATAGCCACATCCATACGATTATGGCGCTATCAGAGTTGTTACAAAATGATAATGACATTGATGCCATCATCGCAGCGGAAACTGAGCAAGCGATCATCGAGATCTTAAAGCGATACTAATCTCGATATAAAGATCCTGATAAGCCCCCATGAAAAAAGCGATAGCCCTCGGCTATCGCTTTTCTGTTTCTGGTGCTTGGTCATTTCTCATCGAATATGAGTTAAGGCATCACACCTAGAAAGCATTCAGTGGCGTTAAAACGCGTACATTCGTTTGTCTGTCGATAATTCAAAGCAATATTGCGCGTGTTTATTAAGGCACTCAAACACTTCTCGATCCAACTTAAAGTTATCAACGTGGTCCCTCAAAATAGCGAGAGTCTCTTCTAACGTCATGCCTCCACGATAAGGTCGAGACTGAGTTAGCGCTTGAAACACATCCACCACAGCAACAATTCGACTGGGTTGATCCAACTCTTCCGCCGTTTTTCCCATTGGGTAACCCGAACCATCTAACCTTTCATGATGATCAGATGCCCACTGACAAACCTGAGGTGAACTGAACAACTCCTGCAATGCGAATCGAGTGTCCGTTGCATGGCGTTTAATACAGCAATACTCTTCTTCAGTGAGTAAATCCGGCTTATGCAGAATGTCATTAGGGGTTTGCAGTTTACCGATATCATGGACTAACCCAGCCAGATAGAGTTTGCGCTGAGTGGTGTAGGAATAACCCAGCTGTTTGGCGAGGTATTCTGAAAGCTGCCCAACCTTTAAAGAGTGCTTAAAGGTAAACGAACTTTTGGTATCAACAACATTGGCGATAAACTCGGCAAAGGCCACCGTCTCATCCAGCGACATTTGCTGGGAGAAAAATGGCACAGGTTCAAAGTTATCCCTCATGTTCTCGATGTATGGAATCTCCATAGAAAACCAGAAGTCATCCAAATCAACCAACTCGCACATGTGTTGCACAAGGTTGGTTTCGAACATCTCATCCGCTTGTTCAGTCAAACGTTCAATGATGCTCGCTTTGCCATCTGGTGTTAGGTTTCCATAACGATCAGAAGAGGTTATGCCGTATAGATAATCGACTCTATCGGCAAGCATCACGATGGCAGCTAGTTCTCTTTCTAACTCGCTGATATGAATAGCCCTTAGCTCAGACCACGGAGTATGGTGATAAAGAACCGGCTTAGCGAATATAGAAAGAACCGGGCACTCTTTTAGAATTTGGTACCCCTTTTGACAATGGTGGTAACTCGAGTCAGGAATGAACCCTGAAACCAAACTACGCTGCTCGTCAATTTGCGATACACCGCAGTCGTGAATTAACCCCAATGAGAACGCGAGCTGCGCTTGCTCTTCTTCCCACCCCACACTCAGAGCACATCGATACGCGATATAGCCCACTCTCTGTCCATGATTTTTACTTTCGAAACCGACGTTATCAAGCGCCTTAGCAATACCGAATAGAGCCTTCCTTAAGTCCACGGTCACGTCCTGGCAATGTTGATTCATTATTTAAGCCTAGCATTTTTATATTTTTTATATATTTAGGCCGCTAATACTAATGCATAGCTAATGATTATATACACAACTATTGTAAGGTTTAATGAGTTTCGTGATAGAACCAACGTATCACGAAAAATCCGTGCTACAAATGGTTGCATATTAAAAATCATGCGACATTATAGCCTGCCGACTAAGATTCGCTTAAATAAGCAGCCATAAGAAAAGGAAAGACATGTTTAAAACGGTTATCGACAACGAACTCTCCATCGCATTGGTTGAAGAGAGCTTCGCTTCTCACTACGCGGAAATCTCACAAAGCCAGAATGAGTACCTAAGTCAATGGCTCGTGTGGCCGCCACATTGTAAAACCGAGCAAGACTTTAGGATCTTCATCCAACGCTCGCTACACGATTATGCGGAAGGGAAAAGCATGACCTGTGCGATCGTGTATCAAGACAAGGTCGTCGGTAACTGCAGTTTCAATACTATTGATCATGATAAGCAAAAGGTGACGATAGGTTATTGGTTATCTGAGACATACCAAGGAAAGGGGATTGTGACGCGCGTTGTCCAGAAGCTGATTGATATTGCTTTCAATGAGTTAGATATGGAAAAGGTAGAGATATCAGCCGCAACCGGTAACCAAAGCAGCCGCAAGGTTTGTGAGCGCTTACATTTCACGTTAGAAGGTATTATAACTCGTAACGAGAACTTGAATGGCCGCATCGTAGACCACGCTATTTATGGACTTCATCGCTCTAAGCTCTAAGCTCTAAGCTCTAGGCTCTAGGCTCTAGGCTCTAGGCTCTAGGCAGTAGTAACTAAGAAGTCACTCGCTTGTAAATCGGAATATAACAAAGCCACGGTATTAGTCGGTGGCTTTGTTATTTGACGAGCCTGAAGAGCTCTTGAAGCTGCAGCTTATGCGATCTTAGGAATCACGATACTGAACTTGGCGCCACCATAGTTGCTGTCGTCGATTTTGATATCCCAAGAAAGTTTTTTAGCCGCCGATAGAGCAATCGCGAGGCCCAACCCCAATCCACCGTTGGTCGACGTTCTGCTTGAGTCTAGTCGAGAGAACGGAAGGAATACCTCATCACGCCTATTCTCTGGTATTCCAGAACCATTGTCTTCAATCACCACCAGCCAGTTTTCTGAGTTCTCATCCAGCGTCATCCACACTTTGTCTTGTGTGTAATTACCCGCATTCTTGAGAACGTTATCGAACACCAAGCGTGCCATTGAGCAATCACACTTAATCTTGCACTCTAGCTGTACCTTAGATTCAAAGGTGGCATTGTCTAGTTTCGAGTAACGAATTCGGTCTAGGCAATACTCACGAAGATCGGAGGTCACTTTAACGAGCTCAAAGAAAGAGTTATCCATGACATTCAACTTCGACAGCATGATGATTTCTGACGTGAGCTCGTTGATATCCTCAATGTAGGTATCAATGTCATCGAAAAGAACCTGATGATTATCGGGGGCTCCCCTTCTTAGGATATCGGTCGCCAGTTGAATACGACTTAGCGGAGTTCGTACTTCGTGTGGGATAGCTTGAGCGAAAATATGACTTTGTTTTACTTTGCTTTCGATCTCTTCAGCCATGAAGTTAAAACTGCTGGCCAAATCAGAAACAGGATGGATGTCGTCCATGTCAGATCGAGTACTAAGCTTGCCCTTACCAAACTGTTTCTGCTTCTCGACGAGCAACTCTATTCTTTCTTGAAAACGCCTCACAGGTAAGTAAACACTTGCTCCAATCGCCACAATCACAGCCAACAACAGCCCTAACAAAAAGTGTCGTTCTGAGTCTTCGTACCATTCAATGTCAGGAGAGAAAAAGTCCCCTACCTCACTGAACCCAAAACTGAATTTAGAGTTTGGTAGCTGAAACACGGTCGAATAGAGGTTGTCATCACTTAGATATATCGGCACACCGTTTAAGGTTGTGTATAACTCACATTGTTGGCAAGGCGCCTCGCCCGACCAATTCTCCAACAGGCGTAAATTGAAGATATAAAATTGTTGGTAGCCTGTTCTATCGAGCTCTTTATAGAGTGAGTTTTCTTGATTGTGTTGACGAACATACTGCTCCGCAAAGTAGATGCCATCATTGAGGAAGGTTTCGATCTCGGTGCGTCGCATGTACCCCTCACCAAGGTTCAAGAACAAAAATATCGTTGCCGACATCCCAGTCACAATCCCAAGGTATAAGCGAGCAAACATCGAAACCGAGCGAAGCTTCGTAGCAATGAACTTACGCAACCAGCATGTACCCCTTGTTGCGAACCGTACGAATCAACTGTTTGTCTTTTGCGTGAATGCGCAGCTTTCGGCGTAACCCAGACACGCGCATATCAATCGAGCGGTCGTTGAACGCGTAATCTATCCCTCTAAATAACTGACAGCACTGGTCTCGAGTCACGACCTGACAGATGTTATTAACGAGAAGGTTTAAGATTTCAAATTCAGCAGAAGTAAGCTTGAGGTTTTGGCCGTAGAGCGTGGCACTTTGAGCAGAGCTGTTGATTACAATATCGCACTGTTTTTCAGCCGTAGTTTCTTGCGCAGTTTTTACGGGAGTCGCTCGACGCAATAACGCTTCAATTCGCGCTAACAAGGCATGGCCACGAATCGGTTTGGCAACGTAATCGTCCGCACCAAATTTAAACAAGCTGACCTCGCTCATTTCATCGGCGGAAGCCGTTAGCACTAAAATCATTCCATTGTAAAACTCACGGGCTTGACGGCAAATTTGCGCGCCGCTCATCCCTGGAAGCATCAAGTCCAACAGCACTAAATCAGGTTCAATACTACGGATCGCTTCAAGTGCCAAGTTCCCTTCATGAACAACGCTAACATTGTAACCTTCAGCTTCGAGGTAAAGCGTCGTTAGACGAGCTATCTCTTGGTCATCTTCAACAATGAGCACTTTGGTTTTCGACATTCCTATCACCAGTATTTATTAAAATCGAAGGCAGTATATATACTGGTAATAGATCATCAATATTGGAATCAGAGCCCTACATTTACCGTACGCAAAACATAGTAATCACTTTTGTACATACACGTTTACAGAATAGAGAACCAACAACCGGTGCGCCTTGGTTTATCAAGGTTTCCTCCTTCAGAGCACACCATTTTGATGTGCAAGGAAAGTGGCTCTTTGATAAAAGCGAACTGCTGCTAAACCTAACCTGTACAACAAAGCAAAAAGAGAAGCTGATAAAAGCCAGATACAACGCAGAACACGACTGTTTAACGGAGCTTTATAATCGCCGTGGGATCAGCAACCTTCTAGAAACCAGCATTGCCTATCGCTCACCGTTTGAATTGATGTTTGTCGACCTTGATGGCTTCAAATTAGTTAATGACACTTATGGGCACACTGTCGGAGACCAACGACTCAAACAGGTTGGTGAACGCCTTAAACAGTTGGTTGATGAGAAATGTATGATAGGGCGATTTGGTGGCGACGAATTCATTGTGATTGCCCACACCTGCCGAAATCAAAATATCCCACTACTTTGCTCTCGCATCATTGATGCCTTAAACCGAAGTTTCCATATCAGAGGCATCGGCAGTTTATCTGTCGGTTGCAGCATAGGTACCGCGCATTTCCCTGATAACGCGGTTGACCAAGAAACATTGCTAAAGCAAGCGGGTATGGCGATGCATCTTGCAAAAGCGAATGGTCGAAACCGCTTCCAAACGTTTACCCCAGACTTAGCACAAACCCTGCATCGCAAAGTAGAGATCCGCCATCGACTGGCACGCGCCATAGAAAACGACGATCTCAACCTTCACTATCAACCGATCATGAACACCAACAGCGACAAGGTGAAAGGGTTTGAAGCCTTGCTTCGATGGTCAGACAAAGAGCTAGGTAACATAGGCCCTGATGAGTTTATTAGCTTAGCGGAGGAGACGGGGCAAATTGTACCGCTCGGGAAATGGGTTCTGAACTCTGCACTCAAACAGCTATCGATATGGCAACGTGAGTTTGATAGTGAGTTGATGATGAGTATCAATATTTCGAGTATTCAGATGCACGCGACCTTTGCCGAGCAGCTATTAGCAATGTTGAACTTCTACAATATCCAACCTCAAAGCATCGCCCTTGAGATCACCGAATCTTCCATGATCTTCAAGCATGGTGAAGTCAGGCAAGCGTTAAGCGATATTTCTAAATTGGGCGTAGAGCTTCACCTTGATGACTTTGGCACAGGCTACTCGTCACTGTCGATGTTGCATGACTTACCGATTAGCACCGTGAAACTCGATAAAAGCTTCGTCCACGGTTCACACAAAGGGAGCAAAGCGATTGTCCAAGCCACCCATGCTATCTGTGAAAAATTGGGGCTAAAAGTGGTTGCTGAAGGTGTCGAAACCGAAACGCAAAAAGCGTTCTTAATCGATTGTGGATACCAGTATCTTCAGGGATTTTTATTTAGTAAACCAATTCCCTCAAATGAAGTCGAAAGTCAGTTTTTGAATGGTCGACAATCCTACAATTAAAGACTTATTTATCAATAAATTAAGTCGTTTGAATGCTTCCTAAACAATCGGCTGCTGTGGGTGTGTACGCTTACGTATGCTTACATAGCATTTAACAGTAAGAGGAAATAATTAAGCTATTGTTTATAAAGAAAATTACTTAGAAATTCACACAATAAAACACCAAACCATTATACCCACTAACTGTAATGACTTTGGTATTTAGATTACCCTCATTCCGTCCCTTTAGCAGAGCAAATAATCGGTAACCATGAACAGACAAAACGGCTTCACTCTTTTAGAACTCATCATCTCTGTATTAATTTTAGCGATCGTTTCGGCGACAGCTATGGTCAAGTTCTTAGACGTTCAAGGAAGTGCTCGGGCGAGTAAAATACATGATGTGGCTGGTAACCTTCGCACGGGTATCGATATGATCTACGCGAAGTCAGCGATTGCTGGCGTTGAGGATGAGTGCAACTATGTTGAAAAGACGGAGATTGAGACCTACTACGTTTGTCATGGTTACCCAATCGCCTATGTTGACTCACTAAGAAGACTGCTCAATATCGACGCAACAGAGCTTCATGTCATCAACAAAGAAGTAGACTCTGGCAGCAATGCAGAAAGAGTAGCCGCCATCTCTTTCGACACCGAAAACTACACCTATTCGCCAGAAGGAGACTTTTGTCAGGTGCTTTATCAGCCAGAAAAAGAACCACAGATCGTGGTGCTTGATGGTGCATGTTAAATACTCAACGATTGCACGCGGCGTTGTTGCCTAAATCA
>NZ_JBFRSD010000008.1:0-78646 GCF_041473395.1 Vibrio sp. 10N.222.55.C6 | reverse complement strand
AAAACTTTTTTCAAGCGCTTGGCTTGGCTAATTTGGCTTGCTGATTCGTTCTGGTTTCCTAAGAAGCCATCCCGTGTCAGCGAGGTGGCATTATAGAGATTTCGATCACACTGGCAAGCCCTTTTTTAAGTTTTTTTCGTTTTTTTATTCGTTCGATTAAAAAGAACTCAAAACGCCTCAAAAGTAGGCTTTTATCTTACATATTCTTCAGTTTTTCAGTGAACAAAGAGACTTTTTCCCAGTTTGTGTACTCAACTTCCTTCGTTGTATCCGTTTCACCACCTGTCATATTCATAATAAAGCGGATCATGGTTCTATCGAACCAGTTATAACGTGGGTAATAGAGGGCACCTGCAAATACACCGATTAAAGTCGGCTGCCATGGAGACTTGGTAAGGAACTTCTTAATATACGCACTGCCTTCTGGTGTATCTTTGCCTTGGTCTTCTTTACGCGCCGTTAAGTTAACGCAGAAGAAGGCAACCTTATTGGATTGCAACTGAGCAAGGTTGGCATCAATGAACTTATATAGCTTCTTATTAAGGTGGCCGTAACGAATAGATGCACCAATCAAAACTCTGTCGTATTGAGCAAAGTCGACATTACTAATAGTGTGCAGATCTTGAAGCTCACATTCGAACTCATTCATTTCTTCTTTTATATAGTTCAAGATCTTCTTGGTTTGCCCTTCACGGCTTGAATACAAAAATAGAGCTTTTGCCACAATGTTGTCCTTAGCTACGCCAAAACGTAGGGGTCAATAAAATTAATAAGGTGAATATCTCTAAACGACCAAACAGCATAGATACGATCAACACCCATTTAGCCTTATCATTCACATCGCCGAAGTGCATTGCCACTTCACCTAAGCCCGGGCCAAGGTTATTCAATGTTGCCGCTACGGCAGAGAAAGCACTCAGCTCATCCATCCCAGTAGCAATAAGAGCCAGCATACAAACCACAAACACTAATGCGTATGCAGAGAAGAAGCCCCAGACCGCATCTACAACACGTTGTGGTAGTGCAGAACCGCCAACCTTGATGGTATAGACAGCCCGTGGGTGAACAAGACGCTTCATTTCACGAGCACCTTGCAGAGTAAGTAGTAAGATTCGAATCACTTTCATACCACCACCCGTAGAACCTGCACATCCCCCTATAAAAGAAGAGAACAAAAGCAGTACGGGTAAGAACAATGGCCACTCTGAGAAACCCGTCGTTGTAAAACCCGCGGTCGTAGAGATAGACACGGTTTGGAACAAGGCTTGGTCGAAAGCATCGTAGTACGAATCATAAGAGTGATGATTGAGCAGTAATAAGAAACAAACCAAGAACAGTACTGCCTGAATAAAGATAAAGGCGCGGAACTCAGGATCTTTCCAATAATACTTAGGATGCACACCACCTGAAGCAAATGCAGCAAAGTGAAGCGAATAGTTACATGCGGATATAAGAAGGAACACAACTGTAATCATGTTGATCGCAGGGCTATTGAAATACCCCATGCTCGCATCGTGAGTCGAGAAGCCACCAATCGCAATAGTAGAGAAGCTATGACTGATGGCATCAAAGAAGCTCATCCCAGCAAGCCAAAACGCCACTGCACAAGCAATGGTTAAGCTCAGGTAGATGTACCAAAGCGCTTTTGCCGTTTCAGCAATACGCGGAGTCATCTTGCTATCTTTTACTGGACCCGGGATTTCAGCACGATATAACTGCATACCACCGATACCCAGAACAGGGAGGATAGCTACCGCTAATACGATGATACCCATACCACCAAACCATTGTAGGAACTGACGATAAAAAAGAATCGCCTTAGGCAGATCATCGAGGCCGACAATTACGGTCGCACCTGTCGTAGTTAATGCAGAGAAGGATTCGAAGAAAGCATCGGTTACCGACACATTGGGGTTATCGGCGATCAAAAACGGCAGCGCACCCGCACTACCGATTACCGTCCAAAACAGAACAACAATCAAAAAGCCATCACGCGCTTTCAATTCATGCTTATAACGTCGGTTTGGAAACCAGCAAGTTGCTCCACAGAATAAGAGAACGAAGAAGGTCGTCACAAATGGCACACCCGCACCATCTCGATAGATCAGTGCGACGAGCGCAGGAGCAAGCATTGATACACTAAAAAGTGCTAATAATAATCCGACGATTCGAATAATTGAGCGAAATTGCATGAGCTATTGAACGAAGCGAAATGCTTCACACTTCCTAGTTGTCTTTGACTTTCGTTACCAGTGCCTTAGCACCGCTTTTATTGATCATGGTTTGGGTAAACGAATCTACCTGAAGGAGCTCTATTTCAATAATAAGCTCAACTTGAACACCATAATCCGCTTGGACCTCAACAGCCTGATGCTGAGCCATGATGGATTGTGCGATCGGCACAAAGCCATAGTCTAACTCTAGCCGTAATTTTGTGGTTATTTTTTTCTCGATAGTTTGAAGCAGCTTGAGAGCTTGTTGTACGCCACCGCCGTAAGCCTTAACCAAACCGCCGGTTCCAAGCTTAATTCCGCCAGAGTAGCGCGTCACAACAGCCGTTAATTCACCGACACCAGAGCCCGATAGTTGCGCCAAGATAGGCTTACCCGCTGTACCCGAGGGTTCACCATCATCACTGAAACCCCAAAGCATTGAGTCTTCAGGTCGACCAGCAACAAAACCCCAACAGTTATGTCGTGCTGAAGAATGCTCTTTTTTCACCTGTTCTACGAACTGTTTTGCAGCTTCAACACTTGGAGTATGAGCAAGATGCGTAATAAAGACGCTCTTTTTTATCTCTTCTTCAAACAGAGCCGACGCAGAAGGTATTAAATAAGGCTGTTCATTCATATCGTTAACTTAGTTAATAAGAGCGACGAAGTGTATCACGCGTGAATAATAAGGGTTAGAGGATCTGTGCCATCGCACAATGTTAAACAATTGTTTAAAAAATGTATTGAAATTAATCAAGCAGAGGTACAGACTAAGATAACTGGTCTTACCAGGTATTCTACAATAATAGAAAGATAACAAGATTCTCTCAAACAATCGTGGATTGTATGTCATGGAGATAGACAATGATTTACCAAGCTAACACCCTACAGGTAAAGGAATTACAAGATGGTATTGCGGAATTAAGCTTCTGTGCACCAGCCTCTGTAAACAAACTCGACCTTGCTACTTTAGAATCACTAGATAAAGCGTTAGATGCTCTTAATGCTCACGCAGGATTACGTGGTTTAATCTTAACTTCAAACAAAGACGCGTTCATTGTAGGCGCAGACATCACTGAATTTCTTGGCCTATTTGCTAAGCCAGAAGCAGAACTTGATGAATGGTTAAGATTCGCTAATTCAATCTTCAGCAAGCTCGAAGACCTTCCTGTCCCAACTCTTTCAATGATGCGTGGCCATGCCCTTGGCGGCGGCTGTGAATGTGTACTCGCTACCGATTTCCGTATCGGTGACAAGACCACCAGCATTGGCCTACCTGAAACCAAACTTGGCATCATGCCTGGTTTTGGTGGTTGTGTACGCCTACCTCGTGTTATCGGTGCTGACAGCGCAATGGAAATTATCACGCAAGGCAAAGCATGCCGTGCAGATGAAGCGCTTAAAGTTGGCTTGTTAGATGCGATTGTTGAAACAGACCAGTTACTAGAATCGGCAATCAATACCGTTTCTCTGGCTGCTAATGAAAAATTAGACTGGCAGCTACGCCGTAAACAAAAGACATCAGCGCTTTCACTAAGCAAACTCGAAGCGATGATGAGCTTTACCATGGCGAAGGGCTTAGTTGCTCAAAAAGCAGGGCCTCACTACCCAGCTCCGATTACTTCTGTGATTGCGATTGAAGAAGCAGCACGCAGCAATCGCGATGCAGCACTCGACATCGAACGTAAGCACTTCGTTAAGCTAGCGAAATCGGAAGAAGCAAAAGCATTAGTTGGCTTATTCCTGAATGACCAGTACATCAAAGGCTTAGCGAAACAAGCGGGTAAGTCAGCAAACAAAGCAACTGAGCGTGCAGCCGTACTTGGTGCAGGTATCATGGGCGGCGGTATTGCTTACCAATCAGCTCTAAAAGGCGTGCCAGTGATGATGAAAGACATCGCACAAGCATCGCTTGATCTAGGTATGAACGAAGCATCTAAGCTGTTGAATAAACGCTTATCACGCGGTCGCTTAGATGGATTCAAGATGGCAGGTATTCTGTCTTCTATTACTCCAAGCCTGCATTACGCGGGTGTAGAACAGTCGGATGTGATTGTTGAAGCAGTAGTAGAAAACCCGAAAGTAAAAGCAGCAGTACTGAGCGAAGTGGAAGGTTTGGTTGGTGAAGACACGGTTCTAACATCAAACACCTCTACAATTCCGATCAACCTGCTAGCGAAATCACTGAAGCGCCCAGAAAACTTCTGTGGCATGCACTTCTTTAACCCTGTGCATCGCATGCCTTTGGTTGAGATCATCCGTGGTGAACAAACTTCAGAAGAGACCATCAATCGCGTGGTTGCTTACGCAGCGAAGATGGGTAAATCCCCAATCGTTGTTAACGACTGCCCAGGCTTCTTCGTTAACCGTGTACTTTTCCCTTACTTTGGCGGTTTCAGCATGTTGCTACGCGACGGTGCTGATTTCACTAAGATCGATAAAGTGATGGAGCGCAAGTTCGGTTGGCCAATGGGCCCGGCTTACTTACTAGACGTTGTAGGCCTAGACACTGCACACCACGCACAAGCTGTGATGGCGCAAGGTTTCCCAGAGCGTATGGGCAAAGAAGGTCGTGATGCGATTGATGCACTTTACGTTGCTGAAAAGTACGGTCAGAAAAACGGTAGCGGTTTCTACACATACAGCGTAGACAAGCGTGGTCGTCCGAAGAAGACCTTCTCTGAAGACATTCTTCCTATCTTGGCTGACGTATGTCAAGCACCACAAGATTTTGATGACCAAACAATTATCCAGCGCGTGATGATTCCAATGATCAACGAAGTGGTGCTTTGTCTAGAAGAAGGCATTATCGCGACACCGCAAGAAGCGGATATGGCACTGGTTTACGGTTTAGGCTTCCCTCCATTTAGAGGCGGCGTATTCCGCTACTTAGACAGTGTGGGCATTGGTAACTTCGTTGAAATGGCGAAAGGCTACCAAGACTTAGGTGCAATGTACCAAGTTCCTCAGCTATTGCTTGATATGGCAGCGAAGGGCGAAAGCTTTTACGACAGCCAACAAGCCAGTTCTCTGTAACCCACATTTGGAAAAGGAATAGCAAAATGAAAAATGTAGTTGTTGTTGATTGCCTTCGCACCCCAATGGGACGTTCCAAAGGTGGAGCTTTCCGTCACACTCGTGCTGAAGATCTGTCTGCACATTTGATGAAAGGCATTTTAGAGCGCAACCCAGAAGTAAACCCTGTCGAAATTGAAGATATTTACTGGGGTTGTGTACAACAAACACTAGAGCAAGGCTTCAACGTTGCACGTAACGCTGCCTTGCTTGCTGGTCTACCGATTGAGATTGGTGCTGTAACAGTCAACCGTTTATGTGGTTCATCTATGCAAGCTTTGCATGATGCAACTCGCTCTATCATGGTTGGTGATGCTGAAATCTGCCTGATTGGTGGTGTGGAGCACATGGGCCACGTACCAATGAACCATGGTGTTGATTTTCACCCAGGCATGTCAAAACACGTAGCAAAAGCGGCCGGCATGATGGGGCTAACCGCTGAGATGTTAGGCAAAATGCACGGTATTAGCCGTGAAGACCAAGATGCATTCGCAGCACGCTCACATGCTCGCGCTCAAGCAGCTACGGTTGAAGGTCGTTTCAAAAATGAAATCCTGCCAACCGAAGCTCACGCTGCAGACGGTTCTCTGTTCACTCTGGATTACGACGAAGTCATTCGCCCAGAGACAACAGTTGAAGGCTTATCCCAGCTGCGTCCGGTATTTGACCCAGCAAACGGCACAGTAACAGCAGGTACTTCATCAGCTCTGTCTGATGGTGCTTCTGCAATGCTTATCATGAGCGAAGAGAAAGCTAACGCACTTGGCCTTAAGATTCGCGCTCGCGTGAAGTCTATGGCTATCGCTGGCTGCGATCCTTCAATCATGGGTTACGGCCCAGTACCAGCAACCCAAAAAGCACTTAAACGTGCAGGACTAACCATTGAAGACATGGGTGTGATTGAGTTAAACGAAGCGTTTGCTGCTCAATCTCTACCTTGTGCTAAAGACTTAGGTCTACTGGATGTTGTTGACGAGAAAGTAAACCTTAACGGCGGTGCGATTGCTCTGGGTCACCCACTAGGCTGTTCTGGTTCTCGTATCTCGACGACGCTAATCAACCTGATGGAAGCACAAGACGTGAAATACGGCTTGGCGACTATGTGTATTGGTTTAGGCCAAGGTATTGCAACGGTATTTGAACGCCCATAGCGTTTACTGACTGTAATATTTGAAGGGTAATCTTTTGTGCAGCTATATTTATATAGCTGCACTTTTTATTGCTTGGCATCCAACAATGCATCGATTGTGTTCAGCGAACTCAACGAGAGAAAAACCAACCCTGACATCTATGCACAAAACGCATATATTCAATGTTGATGTTTCATTATTTTTTCTCGGATGATTCAACTAAAGTTACTTCAGTTTCCTAATATTCCTCCACGGAGCAGATCATGTTTAAAGCACTTGTACTAAACCAAGAAGACAAAAAAACTATCGCGTCAGTTTCTCAAATTGAAGAATCTCAATTACCAGAAGGTAACGTGAAGATTGATGTTAGCTACTCTTCTTTGAACTACAAAGATGGTTTGGCGATTACAGGTAAAGGGCGCATTGTTCGCAACTTCCCTATGGTTCCTGGTATCGACCTTTCTGGTGTGGTTTCACAATCTGATGACCCTCGCTACAAAGCAGGCGACGAAGTTGTTTTAACGGGTTGGGGTGTTGGTGAAGGTCACTGGGGCGGCATGGCTGAAAAAGCGAGCCTAAACGGTGATTGGTTAGTGCCAATGCCTAAAGGTCTAGACGCTAAGAAAGTCATGGCGATCGGTACAGCAGGCTTCACGGCAATGCTTTGTGTGCAAGCTATCGTAGATGCAGGCATCAAACCAGAAGACGGTGAAATCCTAGTTACCGGCGCAAGTGGCGGTGTAGGTAGCGTATCTATCACTCTACTAAACCAACTGGGCTACAAAGTGGCAGCAGTGACTGGCCGTGCTTCTGTAAACGGTGAACTACTTAAATCACTAGGCGCGACACGTATTGTAGAGCGTGCTGAACTAGAAGAACCAGCTAAGCCACTAGAAAAACAACTGTGGGCTGGCGCTATCGATACGGTAGGCAGCAAAGTGCTTGCGAAAGTATTGGCGCAAATTGATTACAACGGTGCGGTTGCGATGTGTGGTCTAGCTGGCGGTTTTGACTTACCAACCACGGTAATGCCATTCATTCTGCGTAACGTTCGCCTACAAGGTGTTGATTCTGTAATGTGCCCTCGTGAAAAACGTATTAAAGCGTGGGAACAACTGGCTGAGCTACTACCAGAATCTTTCTACGCTCAAGCAACCAAAGAAGTGTCTTTAGACGGTGCAATTCAAGCAGCAGAAGACATCACTAACGGTCAAATCACTGGTCGCGTAGTCATTAAACTATAGGCTCTCAAACATAAAGTTATCAAACCTTAAGCAACAGCTTTAGGCTTGGATAACCCAAAACAACAAAGGGCTGATTTTTATCAGCCCTTTTGCGTTTTTGTCATTCGGGTCAAGTGAACTCAGACTCAGATCCGGTTAACCCAAACCGACATCCGCAATCCGTTTTTGAATCAACTCACCACACTCTTCTTTTACCACTCTTCTTAACCATTGTTGTGAAGCAGAAGAATCGCAACGCGAGTGCCAGATCAGTGAGTAATCAAACGGCATAAATTCAAATGGTAATGGCTTAACAACCAAGTCATAACGCTCTGCTACCAAATAAGCCAAATCAGCAGGCACAGTAATCACCAACGGCATTCTATCGACAATCGCCAATGCCGCTTCAAGGTGATAAGCACGCAGTACCATTTTTCTGGGTTGTTGATTAGCTAAAGCGTTGTCCAATAAAGCCTTAACACCATCACTGATCGCAATCATCGCATGTGGGAGTGAAACATAGTCTGCAAGGCTTAAAGGTTGATCGGCTAATGGATGGTTTTTAGATAACAGACACGACACACCAACCGGCCCCAAGACTTCTTGATGAAGTGGTGCAATGCTGCCACTCGGACGACAGATCGCCATATCAACGCGTTCGGTGCTGAGCTGTTTAAACAAATGCTCATGCTGCAACGGAGCAAACTCCAAAGAGATATTGGGTGCTTGTTCATAAATCTTAGGCAACGCATAAGGCAAGATGGTTTGCATCGCATAATCGGTGGTAGCGATCAGAAAACGTTCGCTGCAATAGTAAGGGTCAAAGTCACTCGGACTCAGCAATTGGCGAAAAGACTCCAAAGGCTGATCAATACGCTGACTGATCTCGAGTGCTTTCTTGGTAGGAATAAGGTGCTGACCTTGACGTGTAAACAACGGATCGTTTAGTAATTCTCTTAAACGCCCTAATACTCGACTGGTTGCGGATTGGCTTAAGTTAAGACGAAGCGCGGCCTGGCTTACGCTGCCCTCTTCAATCAATACCTTTAAAGCGACCAATAAATTAAGGTCTCTACGATAGATGTCTTCTAATTCCACGCCACTTACCTAGCTGTATACGATTGCCATTAGTCACTAAGTTGTTTATAGCATGCTTTAGATAAAAAAAATCCCGCAATTACGCGGGGAAGCCCAAGAAAATTGGGGGATAGTGTCGGAATGTTGTCGTATCGGAATTCGCTTGCTGTATTCGGGTTAGTGCTCTTGCTCTTCGGCTATACCTTGCCAACGGCGCATCTCTACCCAAATACCAATAATCGTTGCTACTATGCCAAAAATAGGCATCAGTGAGGTCTCTGTCGATGAGCGTAGTACTAACGCACAAAAAGAAATAAAACAGAGAACCGAATAAATTGTTAATCTATCTAATCCTGTCAACATCGCCACTCCTTAGCTAGTTGCCTTTGCTTCAAGTTGTTATCAACTTGTTAACTAAGTTATAGGAAATGATTCTGTTTGCCAAGCACTTATTGCATATTTTTTCTGCAGACGTATTATTCACTCGTTAGATAGATATAGAGATACAAACCATGACATTCAAACCTGAACTGGCAACCCATACTTTAGAAGCTGAAGGCCTGCGTTGCCCGGAACCAGTAATGATGGTCAGGAAGACAATTAGAAACATGCAGGATGGCGATGTGTTACTGGTAAAAGCTGACGATCCTTCGACAACTCGAGATATTCCGAGCTTTTGTCGATTCATGGATCACCAGTTGGTAGGCCAAGCAACAGAAACGTTGCCTTACCAGTATTTGATCAGAAAGGGATTGGAGGCGTAACGCCCCACCGACTATCAAGTATCAAAAAAGCCGCTCGTACCTTATGTTCTTAAACAGAACTCAGAGTACGAGCGGCTTTTTGTTTATTCGCTTCTAGATTTGTTTTGCAGATGCTCCAGCTGATGCTGAATTTCTCGGATATCTTTGCGCATCGGAATAATATGCGCGACCCGAATCCAAGCCTCTACCGCAAGTGCAGTCATGATGATGGCACCCGCGACCATTGGCAGCCACATGTCCGTCAACACCATGCCTAACAGTGTAAGTGCAAGACCAAAAGTAAATAGATAACTTTGGCTTTGTGGAGTAATACCCATATAACGCGTCAACATAATCATGCCCTCGTGTTCTTAACTCACAAGATTAAAATATCATGACAAGTATGACAGTTATATGTCCATTCGCTCGATAAACCCCACAATACTGTAAGAGTATGACCTACAACACATTACTCTACTGATTGAGTATAATAAGACTCAATACCACCTGTTAATAGAAAGCAGCAGCGATAGCTAAACCCACGAATAGCAAGGCTGTGATCTTACGAATCAGATCAAGCGGCATCTTATCCGCAGAGAGCTTACCGATGATCACCACAGGCACATTCGCCAGCAGCATACCGATCGTAGTACCCAGAATCACCCACGTTAATGCATCAGAATATTGAGCCCCTAGAATAGAGGTCGCAATTTGGGTTTTATCACCGATCTCAGCAATGAAGAAGGCGATGAAACTGGCGACAAACGGGCCTCGGTTTGATATCTGCTCATCGTCATCCAACTTATCCGGAATCAGAATCCAGCCCGCCATAGCGATGAAACTAACCACCAGCACCCACTTTAATACTTCAGGTGAAAGATAGTCGGCGACCACAACCCCGAGCCATGCAGCAAGGGCATGATTGGCAATGGTGGCAAAGAAGATAGCCGCAATGATAGGTATCGGTTTTCGATATCGACTGGCTAATAAAAGGGATAGCAACTGGGTCTTATCACCGATCTCGGCTAAGGCGACAGTTGTAATTGAAATTGCTAAAACGCTCACGACATGCTCATTTGGGATGGAGATTATTATATTTAACCAAAGACAAACCTCGCGCCCCATCCCGGTTCACGATGCTTGTCTAAGGTCTTGCTAAGCGCCACCAAGGTGGTGGTTGCCTCGAACGCCATGATGATTTTGCATCAATTATGTTGACGAACGAACTCATTCAATAGGATATGAATAAGTAAGCTACTCCCCAAAGACCGCGAGATTTTAATCACCCA
This sequence comes from Vibrio sp. 10N.222.55.C6, assembly GCF_041473395.1. Classification (NCBI taxonomy): domain Bacteria; kingdom Pseudomonadati; phylum Pseudomonadota; class Gammaproteobacteria; order Vibrionales; family Vibrionaceae; genus Vibrio; species Vibrio sp. 10N.222.55.C6. The sequence continues at coordinate 67,896 of NZ_JBFRSD010000008.1, read as the reverse complement.
CGCTTTCAAACACAAGTGTCAAACTTATCAAAATATCCACTTGTGCCGAAAAACAAACATTAAAGGCAAAAAAATCCACTAAACGACATTTTAGACCACTAATTAAACAAGATTACCCCTACTCGCTTTACGAATATCTCGGTATACTCAGAGGTTATTTTTCTCATTCATTTAAAAGAATCGCGCGAACCTGACTATGCAAAAATACGATATCAAAACCTTCCAGGGAATGATCCTCGCGCTGCAGGATTACTGGGCTCAAAACGGTTGTACCATTGTTCAACCTCTAGATATGGAAGTAGGTGCAGGCACCTCTCACCCAATGACATGTCTACGAGCACTTGGCCCAGAGCCAATGTCTACAGCTTACGTTCAACCTTCTCGTCGTCCGACCGATGGCCGTTACGGTGAAAACCCTAACCGTCTGCAGCACTACTACCAATTCCAAGTAGCGCTAAAACCATCGCCAGACAATATCCAAGAGTTGTACCTAGGCTCCCTAGAGGTTCTTGGTGTTGACCCACTTGTTCACGACATTCGCTTCGTTGAAGATAACTGGGAAAACCCAACACTAGGCGCATGGGGCCTTGGTTGGGAAGTATGGCTAAACGGCATGGAAGTAACTCAGTTTACTTACTTCCAACAGGTTGGCGGCCTTGAGTGTAAGCCAGTAACTGGCGAGATCACTTACGGTATCGAGCGTCTAGCAATGTACATCCAGGAAGTAGATTCTGTTTACGACCTAGTATGGAACGTAGCACCAGACGGTTCTAACGTGACTTACGGTGACATCTTCCACCAAAACGAAGTTGAGCAATCGACGTACAACTTCGAGCACGCAGACGTAGATTTCCTATTCACTTTCTTCGACCAGTGCGAGAAAGAGTGTAAAGAGCTACTTGAGCTTGAGAAGCCACTGCCGCTTCCAGCTTACGAGCGCATTCTAAAAGCAGGTCACGCATTCAACATCCTTGATGCGCGCAAAGCTATCTCTGTAACAGAGCGTCAACGTTACATCCTTCGTATCCGCAACCTGACTAAATCAGTTGCTGAAGCGTACTACGCGTCACGTGAAGCGCTTGGCTTCCCAATGTGTAAGAAGGAAGGTAAATAATCATGGCGAAGAATTTTCTAATTGAACTGGGTACGGAAGAGCTTCCACCAACAGCACTTCGTTCTCTAGCAGAAGCGTTTGCTTCTAACTTTGAAGCAGGTCTTAAAACGGCTGAGCTTTCTCACGAAGGCATCAAGTGGTACGCAGCACCTCGTCGTCTAGCACTTAAAGTAACTGCACTGGCTGAAGGCCAAGCAGACAAAGTGGTTGAGAAACGTGGCCCTGCTGTTTCTGTGGCATTCGATGCTGAAGGCAACGCGACCAAAGCGGCACAAGGTTGGGCTCGTGGTAACGGTATTACTGTTGAGCAAGCTGACCGTCTGAAAACAGACAAAGGCGAGTGGCTTCTTTTCAAACAAGAAGTAGCTGGCAAACCAGTTCAAGAATTGGTGATGGACATTGCTGCGAAAGCACTGGCTGGCCTACCAATTCCTAAAGCAATGCGCTGGGGTAACTCAGACATTCAATTTATCCGTCCAGTAAAAACACTGACAGTACTACTAGGTGATGAGCTTGTTGAAGGCGAAATCCTAGGCGTAGCATCTGCTCGTACTATCCGTGGCCACCGTTTCATGGGCGAACAAGAGTTCACAATCGACTCTGCTGACCAATACCCTGCGATCCTAGAAGAGCGCGGTAAAGTAATGGCAGATTACGAAGCGCGTAAAGCGATCATCCTTGCTGATTCGAAAAAAGCGGCAGCTGCGGTTGGCGGTACAGCTGACCTAGAAGATGACCTTGTTGAAGAAGTAACGTCTCTGGTTGAATGGCCAGTAGTACTGACAGCGAAGTTTGAAGAAGAGTTCCTAAAAGTCCCTTCTGAAGCTTTGGTTTACACCATGAAGGGTGACCAAAAGTACTTCCCTGTTTACGATGACAACAAGAAGCTACTACCGAACTTCATCTTCGTATCGAACATCGAGTCTAAAGAGCCTCGTCACGTTATCGAAGGTAACGAGAAAGTGGTACGCCCACGTCTTGCTGATGCTGAATTCTTCTTCAACACAGACCGTAAGCGCCCGCTTATCGACCGTCTTGCTGAACTAGACCAGGCTATCTTCCAGAAGCAATTGGGTACTATCAAAGACAAAACTGACCGCATCACAGAGCTTGCAGGCTACATTGCTGAGCAAATCGATGCTGACGTTGAAAAGTCTAAACGTGCTGGCCTACTGGCTAAGTGTGACCTAATGACCTCTATGGTATTCGAATTTACGGATACTCAAGGTGTGATGGGCATGCACTACGCGACTCACGACGGTGAAGACGAGCAAGTTGCACTGGCACTTTACGAGCAATACATGCCTCGTTTCGCGGGTGACGATCTACCAAGCACTGGTATCTCTTCAGCAGTAGCAATGGCAGACAAGCTAGACACTATCGTAGGTATCTTCGGTATTGGCCAAGCACCAAAAGGTTCTGATCCATTTGCTCTACGTCGTGCATCACTAGGTGTGCTTCGTATCATCGTTGAAAACGGCTACAACCTAGACCTAACCGATCTGATCGGCAAAGCGAAAGAGCTACTAGGCGACAAGCTGACTAACAAAAACGTAGAAGCTGACGTTATCGACTTCATGCTAGGTCGTTTCCGCGCATGGTACCAAGATGCTGGTTTCAGCGTTGATATCATCCAAGCGGTACTAGCACGTCGTCCAACTAAGCCTGCTGACTTTGACCAACGTGTTAAAGCGGTTTCTCACTTCCGTGAACTGGAAGCAGCAGAAGCACTAGCAGCAGCGAACAAGCGTGTAGGTAATATCCTTGCGAAATTCGATGGCGAGCTACCAGCTGAAATCGACCTAACGCTTCTTCAAGAAGACGCAGAGAAAGCACTGGCTGAAAACGTTGAAGTAATGACGGAAGCACTAGAACCAGCATTCGCAACAGGTAACTACCAAGAAGCCCTAAGCAAGCTTGCTGATCTACGTGAACCAGTTGATGCATTCTTCGATAACGTAATGGTTATGGCTGATGACGAAGCGCTTAAGAAGAACCGTCTAACGCTACTGAACAACCTACGTAACCTGTTCCTACAGATTGCTGACATCTCTCTACTGCAAAAATAAGCACAAGTGAGACAATTACTCTAAGTCATACTCTGAGTAATTAACGGTAAACACCCAAAGGGAAGCGAAAGCTTCCCTTTTTGTTTTTGTGAACCAAGCATTTGTTTGTAGAGGTCTTATTGATTAACTGAATGAAAGAGCACTCAGACTGTAGAGGGCATTGTTTGCTATAACTGACCTGTTTATTCAGGGGAAGGGAACAATGAAAAAAACAGTACTCGCGCTTTCAATGCTCGCACTCAGCGCATGCAGCCAAACCAGTGACAATATCCTATTACTGACAATTGATAACGACACTGTCGTATTTGAATCATCAGGTAAAGGTACCGTAATTGCAGAACAGGAACTCGCCAAAGGTAGCTATACCTTCTCTATCAGCGATACTCAAAATACCTGTGGTACTAACTATGCTTTGGCTGAAGAAAGTCGCATCAAATTCAATAAACCCCTTCGCCTAGACGACTGCGCCGAGAATTCTGAAATAGATATAAAGGTCTTTCGTGCTAACACCTACCAGTTTACGCTCAACCCTCAGACCAATGAACTGACCGTTCAGATAAAGCCGAAGCAGCAACAAGTTCAAAGCTTTGCCTGTCCTGTACCCAGTGACCAACCAACCACCATCGATGTTACTCAAACCTTTGATGATGGCACCTTGGTAAGAGACGCTCTTTCAGGCAAACAAGTCACAGTTACCAATGGCAGCGTCACCATGCAGCCAGCAGAAAACAGCCAAGGTGTTCTGCTACTAGAGAAAGTAGAACCAGAAACCAAGGCCGATTTTAGTTGGGACAACGCCACTGTTTACTTCGTCATGACCGACCGTTTCCATAATGGTAATCCTGATAACGACAACAGCTATGGTCGCAGCCAAGATGGACAAGATGAAATCGGCACCTTCCACGGTGGTGACTTGGCAGGCTTAACCGAAAAACTCGACTATATAGAATCGCTCGGTGCCAATGCTATCTGGATTACCTCTCCGTTAGAACAGATCCTCGGTTGGGTTGGCGGTGGTGATCGCGGTGATTTCAAGCATTATGGCTACCATGGTTACTACCACCAAGATTGGACCAAGCTTGATGACAACATGGGCACTGAAGACGAGCTAAAAACCTTCATCGATACCGCGCATAGCAAAGGCATTCGTGTTGTTTGGGATGTGGTAATGAACCACACCGGCTATGCGACGCTTGCCGACATGCAAGAGTTTGATTTTGGTAAGCTCAACCTAACTGACGAAGAAGCCAAACAAACACTTGGCGAAAACTGGACAGATTGGCAACCTGCCAAAGGTCAGAACTGGCACTACTTCAACAACTACATCTCTTACAGCGACAAAGAAGCGTGGGAAAAGTGGTGGGGCAAAGCTTGGCTACGCAGCGATATCGGCGCCTATGACTCTCCGGGCTACAATAACCTCACCATGTCTTTGGCGCATCTGCCCGATTTCAAAACAGAGTCGACAGAGACAATCGGGCTGCCTAATTTCTATCGCAATAAGTCCACCAGCGCGACCGATGAACTCAAAACACCTCGTAACCATTTAATCACTTGGTTATCGGATTGGGTGCGCGAATATGGTGTCGATGGTTTCAGGGTCGATACCGCTAAACACGTTGAACTCGAAGCATGGGCAGAACTAAAAGAGAGCACCAACCAGGCACTTGCCGAGTGGAAACAGAACAACCCAGACAAGGCCTTGGATGACTTACCCTTCTGGATGACTGGCGAAGTATGGGCACACAGCGTGGTCAAATCAGATTACTTCGCTAACGGATTTGATTCGATCATCAACTTTGAATTCCAGAGTGATATCGCACCAAAGGCGCTCAAGTGCCTATCCGATCTTGATGCTGATTACCTTCGATACGCAGAGAAGATCAACAACGACAGCGAGTTCAACGTACTGAGTTACCTTTCGTCTCACGACACCTCGCTATTCTGGACACAACATGGCAGTGACTTTGCAAAACAAACCAAAGCTGCAAACGCGTTGATGCTGGCTCCCGGTGCGGTACAGATCTATTACGGCGATGAAATCGCCCGAGACTTTGGCCCAACGGGTTCTGATCCAATGCAAGGCACACGCTCAGACATGCCTTGGGATCAAATCACTGGCGAACGTGCAGAGCTGCTAGAACACTGGCAAGCGCTTGGCCAATTCCGCCAACGCCACCCAGCCGTTGCTCAGGGTAAGCACATCATCCGTAACAGCAAGGGCTACTATGCGTTCGAACGCCAATACCAAGATGACAAGGTATTAGTCGTTTATACCGGTTCGAACTAAACCTTCATTAACATAAACACCAGAAACTAAAGGGGAAGCTTAGGCTTCTCCTTTTTTTTATCGCTAAAGGTACGTTCAATAAGCAAGCTGTCACTCATTAACCAAACTTTATAGAAGTTTTTTACGTGTTAGAGCATTTGGCGCTATGCGTCGCAAAAACATTGCGGTATGTTCAAGGAATACACTGATGGCAGACATAAGGTCTGCCTTAATGACACGTAACAAGCAATCACAATGAATTAGGTAAAATTAGTAATGCAGTTCTCTAAGTTTGGCGAAAAGTTTAATCGATACTCTGGAATCACTCGTTTAATGGATGATTTGAATGATGGCCTGCGCACTCCTGGCGCTATCATGCTCGGTGGTGGCAACCCAGCCGCTATCCCTGCCATGCTCGATTACTTTAACCAAGCCAGTGCCGACATGCTCGCCAGTGGAGAACTCATCGCCGCCCTCGCCAACTACGATGGTCCGCAGGGTAAAGACAGCTTCATCAAATCGTTAGCGGCAATGCTGAAAGAGACCTACGGTTGGGACATCAGCGAGAAGAACATCAGCCTGACTAATGGCAGTCAAAGTGGCTTCTTCTACCTATTCAACCTGCTAGCAGGCCAACAGCCTGACGGCTCACATAAGAAAATCCTACTGCCGATCGCACCGGAATACATCGGCTACGGCGACGCGGGTATTGATGACGATATTTTTATCTCTTACCACCCAGAGATCGAACTGCTAGAAAACCGTCAGTTTAAATACCACGTTGATTTTGAACAACTAAAGGTTGATGACTCAGTCGCGGCTATCTGTGCATCTCGTCCAACCAACCCAACGGGTAACGTACTGACCGACGAAGAAGTGCGTAAACTGGATAAACTGGCGCGTGAAAACAACATCCCACTGCTGATCGACAATGCTTACGGCCTGCCGTTTCCTAACATCATCTTTGAAGATGTCGAACCGCTCTGGAATGAAAATACGATTCTGTGCATGAGCCTTTCTAAGCTTGGTTTGCCGGGTGTGCGTTGCGGTATCGTAATTGCGAATGAAGAAGTAACACAAGCATTGACCAACATGAATGGCATCATTAGCTTAGCGCCAAACAGTGTTGGCCCTGCAATTGCCAATCACATGATTGAAAAAGGCGATTTACTGCGCTTAAGTAGCGAGGTAATCAAACCTTTCTATAAAGATAAGTCACTACGTGCAGTTGAACTGTTACAAGACGCTATCGACGACCCTCGCTTCCGTATTCACAAGCCTGAAGGCGCTATCTTCTTATGGCTATGGTTTGATGAGCTGCCGATCACCACAATGGAACTGTACGACCGCCTTAAAGCTCGCGGCGTATTGATTGTTCCGGGTGAATACTTCTTTATCGGCCAAGAAGACGAGTGGGATCATGCTCACCAGTGCTTACGCATGAACTACGTACAAGATGATGAGGCGATGCAGAAAGGCATTGCTATCATTGCTGAAGAAGTGAAAAAGGCTTACTCAGAGCAGTAATAAGAGCTTTTAGCTTACCGCAGGTCAAATACAAAAAGAGCACCTCATTAGGTGCTCTTTCACTTTTACTTCCCGATATTTTTTAGCTCTAAGGAGCTAACAGTAATTAGCCTTCTAGTAGACTATTACCATTGATAGCAATCTTACGTGGTTGCATCGCTTCTGGGATTTCGCGTTCGAGGTCGATGTGAAGAAGACCATTTTCCATGCTTGCACCTACCACTTTTACGTAGTCAGCCAGTTGGAATTTACGCTCGAAATCGCGCTCTGCGATACCTTGGTATACGAAGGTTTTCTCTGCTTCTGCTTTACGCTCACCTTTCACAATTAGCATGTTCTCTTTCTGAGTCAGATCTAATTGGTCATCAGCAAAACCAGCGACTGCCATAGTAATACGGTAGTTGTTCTCGTCTTTTTGCTCGATGTTGTATGGAGGGTAACCGCCAGAAGAGTTCTTCGATGTATTCGCTTCCATCATGTTGAATAGACGATCGAAGCCGATTGCGTTGCGGTAAAGTGGAGTGAAATCTACAGTTCTCATAATGCTATCCTTTTAGTAAGCAATAGTCTTAGCTGCGAATTTTACTTGGATCTAACCTGTGTGTGACCCAGTAAACAGCTAAGAGATTCAATTCGCATTCCTCGGGTTTCACCTCTATTGGCGACAACGCTGGGACATGGCAATGAATCAATTTTTAAGTTGTGTGCTGCCAAAGTTATCCTCTATTGAGCGATACTTCGTTAGCGGTAATGAAGGTTCTGTTTCTTCTCTTGTAGAGCAAGACAGTCATCCTCTTCACAAATAGATATATGGATTGAGCAAAATAGTTTCAAGGGGTTATTTTCAATTATTTTTGCAACTCAATATTTTTCAATATCTTACAAACATAAAAAAGCACCATCCAAAGGATAGTGCTTTAAAATGATTTTAGTTTTTTGAGACGAAGCTATTTGGCTTTAGTTCAAGGAAGGGGCGCGGAGCATACGAATGTATGTGAGCACCTCTGACACAGAAATTAAGCCAAAGAGCGAAGTATCAAAGAGACTAAACGTCTAGGTTTGCTACTTTCAGTGCATTCTCTTCGATGAAGTTACGACGAGGTTCAACTTGGTCACCCATTAGCGTCGTAAACAACAAATCAGCACCAACAGCGTCTTCAATTGTTACTTGCATCATACGGCGAGTTTCAGGATCCATTGTGGTTTCCCAAAGTTGATCAGGGTTCATCTCGCCTAGACCTTTGTATCGCTGTAGGCTTAGACCACGACGAGACTCTTTCACTAACCAGTTCAGAGCATCAACGAAGCTAGAAACTTCTTGAGTACGCTCACCACGCTTAATGTAAGCGCCTTCTTCAATCAAGCCATCAAGAGCTTCAGAAAGATCCGCTAGCTTACCAAACTCTTTAGAGTTAATAAGATCGATGCTTAGTAGGTGTTCATGAGTCACACCATGAGTACGAACCACAATCTTAGGAACGCTTAAGCCTAGCTCTTCGTGTTTTTCAACTTCAAGGCTGTATTGGCTTGCACCTACTTCTTTCGCGTTTAGCTGTTCAACAAGCTGCTTACCCCAAGCTTCAACTGCCGCGTCATCATGACACTGCTCGGCCGTTAGACGAGGAACGTAAATCAGTTCGTGAACCAATGCGCGTGGGTAACGGCGGCTCATACGATCAACAAGCTTGATGCCTGCATTGTATTGCTGAACAAGCTTCTCTAAACCTTCACCTGCAAATGCTGGCGCTTCAGGGTTTACGTGCAGTTCTGCGTTGTCTAAAGCCAAAGATACTTGATACTGGTTCATCGCATCTTCATCTTTAATGTACTGCTCTTGCTTACCTTTCTTCACTTTGTAAAGTGGCGGTTGAGCAATGTAGATGTAGCCACGTTCAATCAGCTCTGGCATTTGACGGTAGAAGAACGTCAGTAGCAGGGTACGGATGTGAGAACCATCGACATCGGCATCGGTCATGATGATGATGTTGTGGTAACGCAGTTTATCTGGGTTGTATTCGTCACGACCAATACCACAACCAAGAGCGGTGATTAGCGTTGCTACTTCTTGAGAAGACAGCATTTTATCGAAACGTGCTTTCTCTACGTTAAGGATTTTACCTTTCAGCGGTAGGATTGCTTGGTTCTTACGGTTACGCCCCTGCTTAGCTGAACCGCCAGCAGAGTCTCCTTCCACAATATATAGTTCAGACAGTGCAGGATCTTTTTCCTGACAGTCAGCAAGCTTACCAGGAAGACCCGCTAAATCTAATGCGCCTTTACGACGAGTCATTTCACGAGCTTTACGCGCTGCATCACGAGCACGTGCTGCATCAATAATTTTAGAACAAACTGTTTTCGCTTCTCCTGGGTTCTCAATAAGGAACTCAGACAACTTCTCACCCATTGTAGATTCAACGGCAGACTTCACTTCTGAAGAAACCAGCTTATCTTTAGTTTGGCTTGAGAACTTAGGATCAGGCACTTTAACAGAAACAATCGCCGTCAGACCTTCACGAGCATCATCACCAGAGGTCGCAGTCTTCGCTTTCTTAGAGAAGCCTTCCTTGTCCATGAAGCTGTTCAGAGTACGCGTTAGCGCCGCACGGAAACCTGCTAAGTGAGCACCACCATCGCGTTGAGGGATGTTGTTGGTGAAACAGTAGATGTTTTCTTGGTAGCCGTCATTCCACTGCATCGCAACTTCAACGGTAATACCGTCTTCGCGCTCAGAGTTAAAGTGGAAGATTTTTTGGATGATTGGCGTTTTGTTAGTATTAAGGTGTTCAACAAACGCTTGGATACCGCCTTCGTATTCGAAGTGATCCATTTTGTCTTCTTCGCGCTCGTCAATTAGCTTAATTGATACACCTGAGTTCAAGAATGATAGCTCACGTAGACGCTTAGCTAAAATGTCGTAATGGAACTCGATGTTAGTGAAGGTTTCTTCACTCGGCCAGAAACGAATCTCTGTACCTGTTTTGTCCGTGTCACCCACAACCGCTAGTGGCGCTTGAGGCTCACCGTGGCAGTATGTTTGAGTGTGGATTTTGCCACCGCGATGGATAGTAAGAGTAACTTGCTTAGAAAGTGCGTTAACTACTGAAACACCAACACCGTGCAGACCACCAGATACTTTGTACGAGTTATCATCGAACTTACCACCAGCGTGAAGAACCGTCATGATTACTTCTGCTGCTGATACTTTTTCTTCTGGGTGCAATTCAGTTGGAATACCACGGCCGTCATCGCTTACTGACACAGAACTATCTTCATGGATAGTTACGATGATGTCATTACAGTGACCAGCGAGTGCTTCATCAATAGAGTTATCTACCACCTCAAAAACCATGTGGTGCAGACCGGTACCATCATCCGTGTCGCCAATGTACATTCCAGGACGCTTACGTACCGCATCCAGACCCTTCAGTACTTTAATACTCGATGAATCGTAATTATCTGACATAGTTACTCTCTGACTAATTATCCTTGCTCTATTTTGCCATGTTCCACATGAAACATCCTGCTATTTTCGTCATGCATATCTGCAATCTGATCAGCGGTAATAGAGCTTACAAAAACTTGAGCCTGGGTCGCCTTTAAACACTCAGCAAGACGTGCTCGGCGTTGGCTATCTAATTCGGAAGCAAAGTCATCTATCAAGTAGATGCACTGCTTACCTGTCATTTGAGTGAGATGTTGCCCTTGTGCTACTCGTAGCGCGCACACCATCAACTTCAATTGACCTCGTGACAAGACATCTTCCACTGGAGTGCCGTTCACTTTTATCTTTAGATCCGCTTTGTTTGGCCCACTAAAGGTGTAACCAAGCTGCTGATCCCTTTCAAAATTCTTTTCTAATATATCGGCGTACGGGGTGTCTTTGTCCCAGCCACGATAGTAGTTAATCTTTATCTCAAACTCAGGAAGGAAGGTCGCACAGATTTCTTCGGCGACTTCTTTGAGCTGATCAACGTAGGTGGCACGCCACTGACTGATGCTTTCTGCTAAACGGGCCAATTCTTGGTCCCAATAGCTCAGCTCTCGATAGTGCGTTGCCGTTTTCAATAAGGCGTTTCGCTGCTTATTGAGGCGCTTTACCCTGCCCCACGCATCATAAAAGCCCGACTCACTGTGGAAGACTCCCCAATCAATGAATGCTCGGCGATGCTTAGGTCCATCGGTTAGTAAATCAAACCCTTCAGGGTGAATCAACTGCAAAGGTAAGACTTGAGCTAACTGAGCCAACTTTTGCCCAGTTTGACCGCTTATTTTAACCTCTGTCGTGCCATCGCGCTGCTTATTAATGCCAATTGGCAGCTCAAATTGATCCGAGGTCATAAAACGGCCATGTACAAACAGCTCACTACACTCGTTTTGTATGATACGACCGGTAAGTGAACTCTTGAATGAGCGACCATGTCCGAGCAGATACACAGCTTCAAGGACACTGGTTTTGCCGCTTCCGTTAGCCCCTATAAGAAAGTTAAAGCCTGATGACGGTTGAATGTCACAGGCTTCAATATTTCTAAACTGCTTAACGATTAAGCGCGATAAAGGCATAACGTCTTCATATTAATCTTCAATCATGACTCGGTAGGTCAACATAGGGCTGCTTATAAGCGAATTGGCATAACAACGTACATCGCGCTGTCATCTTGTGCGTTCTCGATAAGAGCACTCGCATTGGCGTCTGACATTGAGATGCGAACCTGTTCACAACGCAGTGTGTTCAGAACATCCAATACGTAGCTTACGTTGAAGCCAATCTCTAGCGCGTCACCGTCGAAGTTAACATCGAGTACTTCTTCTGCTTCTTCTTGCTCTGGGTTGTTCGCGGTAATGCGCATCTCGCTATCCGCAAGGTTAACGCGAACACCACGGAATTTTTCATTCGATAGAATCGCAGCACGAGAAAATGCTGAACGTAATTCATCACAGCCAGCTTCAAGTGTCTTGGTGGTATTTTGCGGCATTACGCGGCGATAATCAGGGAAACGACCATCAACCAGCTTAGAAGTGAAGACATAGTTGTTCACTTCAGCTCGCACGTTAGAGTTACCAATTTGCAGTGTTACTGGCTGTTCAGGTGCATCCAATAGCTTCACTAACTCTTGAACACCTTTACGAGGAACAATGATCTGCTTCTGAGCAAAATCCGCACCCAGTTGTGCTTGAGATACTGCCATACGGTGACCATCGGTCGCTACGCTGCGCAGGATAGAGCCTTCAATCTCAAACAACATACCGTTGAGGTAGTAACGAACATCTTGGTTCGCCATTGAGAATTGTGTTTTCTCGATAAGACCGCGAAGTTCAGCTTGTGTCACTGACACTTCAACTTCACTGCTCCAGTCTTCAATATTTGGAAAATCTGCCGCGGGTAATGTTGCTAAAGAGAAGCGGCTACGACCAGAGCGAACCTGAATACGGTCATCATCCAATACCACCGTGATCACTGAGTTATCTGGCAATCCACGGCAGATATCTAGGAATTTACGTGAAGGTACGGTAATGCTACCCGCTTCGAAATCACCTTCAAGCGTTACACGGCTGATCAGTTCAACTTCTAGATCCGTCGCTGTCATCGACAACACGTTATCTTCTACTTTAATCAGTAGGTTTCCTAGAATTGGAAGCGTTGGCCTGCCACCGAGTGCGCCAGATACTTGTTGTAATGGCTTAATCAGGTGACTACGTTCAATGGTAAATTTCATATCTTGCTCTTACGGTCTAAATGGCACTGCGTAATAGTACGTGGCCAAGATTCTACTTATTAAGGTTAAGAATACTGTGTATTAAGAAGAAAGGGTACGAATCAAGTTCGAATAATCTTCTTTAATGTCGTGGCTCTCTTCACGCAGCTGAGCAATCTTACGACAAGCATGCAGTACCGTCGTGTGGTCACGACCACCGAATGCATCGCCAATCTCAGGCAAGCTATGGTTTGTTAGCTCTTTCGCCAGTGCCATCGCCAATTGACGTGGACGAGCAACAGAACGAGAACGACGCTTAGACAATAGATCAGCGACTTTGATTTTGTAGTACTCGGCTACTGTCTTTTGAATGTTATCAATAGTGACCAGTTTTTCTTGCAGTGCAAGTAAGTCACGCAGTGCTTCACGCACGAAGTCGATCGTGATCGGGCGGCCAGTGAAGTTTGCATTCGCAATAACACGGTTCAATGCGCCTTCCAGTTCACGAACGTTAGAGCGTAGACGCTTGGCAATAAAGAACGCCACTTCATCCGCAAGGTGAATTTGGTGGTCTTCGGCTTTCTTCATCAAGATCGCAACACGTGTCTCAAGCTCTGGTGGCTCAATCGCTACCGTCAAACCCCAGCCGAAACGAGATTTAAGACGATCTTCTACCCCGTTGATCTCTTTTGGATAACGGTCAGACGTTAGGATGATCTGTTGGTTGCCTTCAAGCAGCGCGTTAAAGGTATGGAAGAACTCTTCTTGAGAACGCTCTTTATTAGCAAAGAATTGGATGTCATCGATAAGCAATGCATCAACACTACGGTAGTAGCGCTTAAATTCTTCGATCGCGTTGTTTTGCAGAGCCTTTACCATATCCTGAACAAAACGCTCTGAGTGCATGTAAACCACTTTCGCATTCGGCTTATTATCAACAATGGCGTTACCCACCGCATGCAACAAGTGCGTTTTACCTAAACCAGTGCCGCCGTATAGGAACAACGGGTTGTAGGCTGTACCTGGGTTATCAGAAACCTGACGTGCCGCAGCCAAACCGAGTTGGTTCGATTTACCTTCAACAAAGTTATTGAACTTATGTTTTGGGTTCACGTTTGAGCGGTGATTCAAGTCAACCGCGACAGGCTCTTCATCACGCCAGATATTATGGACAGGTTTGCGAGCTTGTAATTGCGCAGGTGCTGATGACTCAGCGGCCACATCAGCTGCAGTGCGAGTCTGAGTTGGTGTCGGTGTCGCAGGCTTTGGTGCAATCACACGCTTGCTTCCCACTTCAAAATGAAGATGTGGGATATCGTTACCGCAATATTCTTGCAGCAGACGGTTAATGCTATTTAGATACTTATCACGAACCCAATCGAGTACGAAACGGTTCGGTGCAAATAGAGTTAGAGTATTGTCATTGAGTTCCGCTTGTAACGGACGAACCCACATACTGAATTCTGTAGCTGGTAACTCTTCTTGAAGCTGTTGCAAACACTGCAACCAAAGCGAAGATGACACGGTGCCCTCACTCTATTTAAAGTAATATGAAATGACCGCTAATTTTACCTGTTGATAAGTCAGATCACCAGCAATTGATCACAGATCCAGTGAATAAGATCCAAGTTATTCACAATAAATTTGTAATTTATCGGTGGATCCACACATCTTGCCCCTAATTTACTCACACAATGATCCACTTATGCCCGGATCCTTGCTAGTTATCCCCAAATCGGGAATTCAATCTGGTTATGGTTAATAACATCTGGTTATTTATTCTAGTGAGCATTTTCCCAGTAACATCCAAACCCATAAATATAAGGAGTTACCAAATGAATAACTGGATTAAGGCTGCAATTGCGGCTATCGCACTCTCTGCTGCTACTGTTCAAGCTGCGACTGAAGTTAAAGTCGGCATGTCTGGTCGCTATTTCCCGTTTACGTTCGTTAAACAAGACCAGCTACAGGGTTTTGAAGTGGATTTATGGGATGAGATCGGTAAGCGTAACGATTACAAGGTTGAATACGTAACGGCAAACTTCTCTGGTCTGTTTGGTCTTCTTGAAACGGGTCGCATCGATACCATTTCAAACCAAATTACAATGACGGATGCACGTAAAGCGAAATACCTATTCGCAGACCCATACGTAGTAGACGGCGCACAAATTACCGTTCGTAAAGGTAATGACAGCATTAAAGGCATCGAAGACCTTGATGGCAAGACGGTTGCGGTAAACCTAGGCTCAAACTTTGAACAACTGCTTCGCAGCTACGATAAAGATGGCAAGATCAATGTCAAAACCTACGATACAGGTATTGAACATGACGTGGCACTGGGTCGTGCCGATGCATTCGTAATGGATCGCCTATCAGCACTAGAGCTTATCAAGAAGACTGGTCTACCATTACAACTAGCAGGTCAGCCATTCGAAACAATTGAAAACGCTTGGCCTTTCGTCGACAACGATAACGGCAAAAAACTGCAAGCAGAAGTAAATGAAGCATTAGCAGCAATGCGCGCAGATGGTACGCTAGAAAGTATCTCTCAGAAATGGTTTGGTGCGGACATTACTCAGAAGTAATTACTCACTTTCTCCATTCAAGGCCCACTGCTTTATACAGCGGTGGGCTTTTTGCTTTTGTGCACTGATTAAAAAACCTGATACAACAGTACTTACATATAGAACAACACTGCCAATAAAAATACGAGATAGATTATGGGATTTGACTTTAATTACATGCTAGAGCTGTTGCCAATACTACTGAAGTATTTAGGCACCACGATGGAGATGGCGACCTGGGGCTTGTTCTTTGCTCTGATCCTGTCTCTGATACTGGCGAATATTCGTGTATTCAAAATCCCAGTGCTCGACCAACTGAGCCAGCTGTACATTAGCTTCTTCCGAGGCACACCACTGTTGGTGCAGCTGTTCCTCCTTTATTACGGCTTACCACAAGTCTTCCCGTGGATGGTTGGGTTGGATGCCTTCAGCGCCGCTGTGATTGGCTTAACCCTGCACTTTGCCGCGTATATGGCAGAAAGTATTCGTGCCGCGATTATCGGTATTGATCGCAGCCAGATGGAAGCCAGCCTTTCGGTCGGTATGACAACCAGCCAAGCGATGCGCCGAGTGATCTTACCGCAAGCAACTCGCGTGGCACTGCCGTCGTTGATGAACTACTTCATCGATATGATCAAGTCGACTTCACTTGCCTTCACCCTAGGTGTCGCCGAAATCATGGCTAAAGCTCAGATGGAGGCTTCTTCAAGTTTCCGCTTCTTCGAGGCTTTCTTAGCAGTCGCACTGATTTACTGGGGCGTGGTGGTTATCCTCACTCGTATTCAAATTTGGGCCGAAGTGAAACTGAATAAGGCGTATGTACGATGATCAAATTACAAAATATCCACAAGCAGTTTGGTGACACCGAAGTTTTGAAAGGGATCGACCTAGAAATCAAACAAGGTGAGATAATTGTCATCATAGGTTCAAGTGGTACGGGTAAATCTACCCTACTGCGTTGTGTGAATTTTCTAGAGCAAGCCGATCAAGGCACGATTTCGATTGATGATATCAAGGTTGATACTCAGAAACACACTAAGGCAGAGGTGCTTGCACTGCGTCGTAAGACCGGTTTTGTGTTCCAAAACTATGCACTGTTCGCTCACCAAACCGCGAGACAGAATATTGCTGAAGGTTTAATTACCGTTCGTGGTTGGAAAAAACAGCAAGCCCATGAAAAAGCACAACAAATACTTGATGATATTGGCTTAGGTGACAAAGGTGATAGCTACCCAGCCGCGCTCTCTGGTGGCCAGCAACAACGGGTGGGTATTGGCCGTGCAATGGCACTACAACCCGAGCTTTTACTGTTTGATGAGCCGACTTCAGCGCTCGATCCTGAGTGGGTTGGCGAAGTGCTTAACCTAATGAAAAAACTGGCAAATCAGCATCAAACCATGCTGGTGGTTACCCATGAAATGCAGTTCGCGAGAGAGGTCGCAGACCGAGTGATCTTCATGGCTGACGGTCATATTATCGAGCAGGGATCTCCACAGGATATTTTTGGTAATCCACAGGATCCTAAATTAAAAAAATTCTTAAATAAGGTTGGGATCGACTAAGGATCCTTGTGATTTTAGTTATTCTACGTATAATCCCCCGACCGGAATTTTAGTTAACCCAATCATTGACACTTTTTGTGACAGTGATTACAATTCCGCCTCTTTGTTGAGAGGCGTCGGTTTTCCTTTCTTATATAAAGAAGAGAAAAAATGCCCACGCCGGGTTTAACAAAAACCTAAAACTACTGATCAGTAAGGTAATTACAATGAAACGCACTTTTCAACCTACAGTTCTAAAGCGTAAGCGTACTCACGGTTTCCGTGCTCGCATGGCTACTAAGAACGGTCGCGCAACAATCAATGCACGTCGTGCAAAAGGCCGTAAGCGTCTTTCTAAGTAATCTTTGATTATTTTGAATAAGCTAGCCTTCGGTCGGGAGTTACGCTTGTTAACTCCCGAACATTATCAAAATGTCTTCAAGCAAGCTCATCGAGCTGGCTCCCCTCATTTCACCATCATTGCCCGAAATAACTCTCTTTCAAATCCTCGTCTTGGATTAGCCGTTCCGAAAAAGCAGATTAAAACCGCCGTGGGTCGTAACCGATTCAAGCGTCTTACTCGTGAAAGCTTTCGTAACACTCAACACAAACTTCCTAACAAAGATTTTGTTGTAATCGCTAAGAAGAGCGCGCAAGATTTAAGCAATGAAGAAATGTTCAAGCTACTCGACAAATTATGGCTTCGCCTGTCTCGCCCTTCGCGTGGATAGCGCTAATACCCATCTATTTTTATAGATGGTTTATTAGTCCACTCATCGGCCCACGCTGCCGATTTACTCCAACCTGCTCTTTATATGCGATAGAAGCGTTGAAAGCTCACGGTTTTGTAAAAGGGTGTTGGTTATCAGGCAAACGTCTATTAAAATGCCATCCTTTGAACGAAGGGGGCTTTGACCCCGTTCCACCAGTCCAAAAACAAGACAGAGATAAATAACGATGGATTCTCAACGTAATATCCTGTTAATCGCATTGGCTTTGGTTTCTTTCCTACTGTTCCAACAATGGAACGTAGCTCAGAATCCAGCACCACAAGCGGTTGAGCAGGCACAATCTGGCAGCACCCTACCAGCGCCATCTTATGCAGATGATCTAGACCCGGCTCCTGGTCAAGTTGCTTCTTCTGCTAAAACTATCACAGTAACAACTGATGTACTGACTCTGTCAATTGATACGGTTGGTGGTGATGTCGTTAAAGCAAACCTAAACGATTACTCTGCTGAGTTCGATTCTGAAGATACGTTTGTTCTTCTTAAAAACGAACCAGGTCACCAATTTATCGCACAAAGCGGTCTAGTGGGTCCTCAAGGTATCGATTTAAGCAGCACAAACCGCCCAAGCTACACAGTTTCAGCAGACAGCTTCACGCTTGCTGATGGTCAGGATGAACTACGCATCCCGATGACTTACCAAGCGAACGGCCTTGATTACACGAAAACATTCATCCTTAAGCGTGGCAGCTACGCAATGGATGTTGAATACGATGTAGTCAACAACTCTGGTAACAACGCGACATTCGGCATGTACGCTCACCTGCGTCAGAACGTAATGGATGACGGCGGTAGCCTAACAATGCCAACTTACCGTGGTGGTGCTTACTCTACGGAAGATACGCGTTACAAAAAATACAGCTTCGACGACATGCAAGATCGCAACCTGTCTCTTAACCTAGCAAACGGTCAAGGTTGGGCAGCGATGATTCAGCACTACTTTGCAAGTGCATGGATCCCACGCGACGAAGCAGGCAGCAACCTTTACACTCGTGTAATTGGTAACCTTGGCGACATCGGTGTTCGCATGCCGAACAAAACCATCGCTACTGGCGACGAAGCAAACTTCAAAGCAACGCTTTGGGTTGGTCCTAAACTTCAAGACCAAATGGCTGCTGTTGCACCTAACCTAGACCTAGTAGTTGACTACGGTTGGTTATGGTTCATTGCTAAACCACTTCATACTCTGCTTTCGTTCATTCAAGGCATCGTTGTGAACTGGGGTCTGGCAATCATCTGTCTAACTTTCATCGTTCGTGGTGCTATGTACCCACTAACGAAAGCTCAGTACACGTCTATGGCGAAAATGCGTATGCTTCAGCCTAAGCTGACTGCAATGCGTGAGCGTATCGGCGACGACCGTCAACGCATGAGCCAAGAAATGATGGAGCTTTACAAGAAAGAGAAAGTAAACCCA
Organism: Vibrio sp. 10N.222.55.C6; assembly: GCF_041473395.1. Classification (NCBI taxonomy): domain Bacteria; kingdom Pseudomonadati; phylum Pseudomonadota; class Gammaproteobacteria; order Vibrionales; family Vibrionaceae; genus Vibrio; species Vibrio sp. 10N.222.55.C6. Next base: position 48,914 of record NZ_JBFRSD010000008.1, on the reverse strand, counting down.
CTAGGTGGCTGTTTACCTATCCTTCTGCAAATGCCTATCTTCATTTCGCTATACTGGGCACTAATGGAGTCTGTTGAACTGCGTCACTCACCGTTCTTCGGTTGGATTACTGACCTTTCAGCACAAGACCCATACTACATCTTGCCACTTCTGATGGGTGCTTCAATGTTCCTAATCCAGAAGATGAGCCCGACAACTGTAACGGATCCAATGCAGCAGAAGATCATGACCTTTATGCCGGTTATGTTCACATTCTTCTTCCTGTTCTTCCCTTCAGGTCTGGTTCTATACTGGCTAGTATCGAACATCGTAACTCTGATTCAGCAAACGCTTATCTACCGCGCGCTGGAAAAGAAAGGCTTACATTCTAAGTAAGTTCGATAATAGAAAGAGACAAAGAAAGGCGACCAAAAGGTCGCCTTTTTGTTTTTAGCTGATTACAATTCAGCTAATTGATTAATCGTGAGCGCCCCTTTTTGGCTTTCACATGCTAGCAGGCACAACTATGACTACAGATACGATTGTTGCTCAAGCGACTGCACCCGGCCGTGGCGGCGTCGGTATTATTCGCGTTTCAGGCCCACAAGCAGCCCAAGTTGCGCTTGAAGTTACCGGCAAAGTACTGAAACCACGTTACGCTGAGTACACCCCTTTTAAATCTCACGATGGTTTAGAGCTAGACCAAGGCATCGCGCTTTACTTTCCTAACCCGCACTCGTTTACCGGTGAAGACGTTTTAGAGCTGCAAGGCCACGGTGGTCCTGTGGTAATGGATATGCTCATCAAGCGCATCCTCGCTATTCCAGGGCTACGCGCAGCACGCCCAGGTGAGTTCTCGGAGCGTGCCTTCTTGAACGACAAGATGGATTTAACCCAAGCAGAAGCGATTGCTGACCTCATTGATGCCAGTTCAGAAGAAGCGGCGAAATCAGCTCTGCAATCGTTGCAAGGTGAGTTCTCGAAACGCATTAATACGCTGGTGGACTCTCTGATTCACTTACGCATCTATGTTGAAGCCGCTATCGACTTCCCAGAAGAAGAGATTGATTTCCTTGCTGACGGTAAAGTAAGTGCTGACTTACAAGCTATCATCGACAACCTCGAAGCGGTTCGCCAAGAAGCCAATCAAGGTGCCATCATGCGTGAAGGTATGAAGGTGGTGATTGCAGGTCGTCCTAATGCCGGTAAGTCGAGCTTACTGAATGCATTATCGGGTAAAGACTCCGCGATTGTGACTGATATTGCAGGTACAACCCGTGATGTACTTCGTGAACATATCCATATTGATGGTATGCCACTGCACATTATTGATACCGCAGGCCTGCGTGAAGCCTCGGATGAAGTCGAAAAAATCGGTATTGAACGCGCTTGGGAAGAAATTGCTCAAGCCGATCGCGTTTTATTTATGGTCGATGGCACCACTACCGATGCAACCGACCCGAAAGATATCTGGCCAGATTTCGTTGATCGTCTGCCGAATAACATCGGAATGACCGTGATTCGTAACAAAGCCGATCAAACCGGTGAAGATCTCGGGATTTGCCATGTTAATGATCCAACTCTGATTCGACTATCAGCAAAGACGGGACAAGGCGTTGATGCACTACGTAATCACTTAAAAGATTGCATGGGCTTTGCTGGTGGCAATGAAGGTGGCTTCATGGCACGTCGTCGCCACTTAGATGCCCTAGAACGCGCATCTGAGCATCTAGATATTGGCCAGCAACAGCTCGAAGGCTATATGGCAGGGGAAATCTTGGCAGAAGAACTGCGTATAACGCAGCAACACCTTAACGAGATTACTGGTGAATTCAGTTCCGATGACCTACTCGGCCGTATCTTCACCTCTTTCTGTATTGGTAAATAACCTTTAAAGGCCGGCTCATGCTGGCCTTTTTCTTTAGTAAGGACAGCTTAATGATCCACATTATTACAGGCAGCACCTTAGGTGGTGCAGAGTACGTTGGCGATCACCTTAATGATCTTCTTGAAGAGCAAGGCCACGAGATCACCCTTCATAATCAGCCTGAATTCGATGATATTCCCCAACAAGGCTTTTGGTTGCTGGTGACTTCAACTCATGGTGCGGGTGAATTTCCAGATAATATTAAGCCGTTTATCGACGCATTGACCCAGCAATCTCCAGATTTAAGCCCGGTTCGCTTTGCTGTCGTGGCGCTTGGTGATTCGAGTTACGATACCTTCTGTTTGGCGGGAAAATCAGTCCACAGCCAGATGAAAGAGCTCGGTGCTCAGCCTATTTCTGACTGTTTTACCATCGATGTATTGGAAACTCCGGTACCAGAAGACGCAGCAGAAGCTTGGTTCAACGATCATAGCGACCAGTTTTAACCTCTCTCCTCTCTCAAAAAGCGGCTTATGCCGCTTTTTTTGTCTCTGAACATCGTGATTGTGAATAACTTTTTTTCAAAAACATCGAAAATTAGCGATCTATTTTCAATTTCTGCTGTGGATAAGATCATACATATACGGTGATTAACCTATAGTTATCCAAATAACAAGTTTTAGGCTAATTTCCTCCTGTGAATAAGTAGCCATTTTGATCCCAGCTAATCCTCATCCTGATCAAAGTTAGATCACATCATTTGATCCAAAAAAGATCCATGATCTCGTTGATCATTTCCGACTTATCCACAGATACCCTCGATCCTAATAATAGATCTAATAAAAGATCTCCTTAAAGATCTTATCTATATTAATTAAAAACAGCTTTTTCGAAAAATCCCAAAAACGTTTTCTCAGGCTATGAAAACAGGTAGAATATCGCTCCTTTTTATCAATCTAGAAAACGTTTGAATACCTGAGGTCGGTTCATGCTTTATCACGAAAAATTTGACGTCATCGTTGTTGGTGGTGGCCATGCAGGAACGGAAGCCGCACTCGCATCTGCACGTACTGGTCAAAGTACGTTATTACTTACTCATAATATCGATACACTAGGACAAATGTCTTGTAACCCAGCCATTGGCGGGATCGGTAAGGGCCACTTGGTAAAAGAGGTCGATGCAATGGGTGGATTAATGGCGCAAGCTATTGATCATGCAGGTATTCAGTTCAGAACATTGAACGCATCAAAAGGCCCTGCGGTTCGTGCTACTCGTGCACAAGCTGACCGCGCACTGTACAAAGCCTTTGTTCGTAACGTTCTTGAAAACACGCCAAACCTGACTTTGTTCCAACAGTCGGTTGATGACTTGATCGTTGAACAGGATCAAGTGGTAGGTGTGGTAACGCAGATGGGCCTTAAGTTCCGCGCAAGCGCTGTGGTTCTGACTGTGGGCACATTCCTAGGCGGCAAGATCCATATTGGTATGGAAAGTTCTTCAGGTGGCCGTGCTGGTGATCCACCATCGATCGCACTGGCTGACCGTCTTCGTGATCTTCCATTCCGAGTTGATCGCCTGAAAACAGGTACTCCTCCTCGTATCGATGCGCGTAGCGTTGATTTTTCTGAGCTTGAGGTTCAGCACGGTGATAACCCGACGCCTGTTTTCTCGTTCATGGGCAGCCGAGCTCAACAACCTCGTCAAATTCCATGTTACATCACGCATACCAATGAAAATACGCATGACGTAATTCGTGCCAACCTTGATCGCAGCCCTATGTACGCGGGTGTGATTGAAGGCATTGGCCCTCGTTACTGCCCTTCGATTGAAGACAAAGTAATGCGTTTTGCTGACAAGAACAGTCACCAAATTTTTATTGAGCCAGAAGGTCTAACGACTCACGAGCTATACCCGAATGGTATCTCTACCAGTCTGCCGTTTGATGTACAGGTTCAAATTGTTCGTTCGATGAAGGGCTTTGAAAATGCTCATATCGTTCGCCCTGGCTATGCGATTGAGTACGATTTCTTTGATCCTCGCGACCTTAAGCTGACTTACGAAACTAAGTTTATCAAAGGTCTATTCTTTGCGGGTCAAATCAACGGTACCACTGGCTATGAAGAAGCGGCTGCACAAGGCTTGATGGCCGGTCTGAATGCAAGTTTGTTTACTCAAGGCAAAGAAGGCTGGAGTCCACGTCGTGACCAAGCTTACATGGGCGTGCTTATCGACGACCTATCTACCATGGGTACCAAAGAACCTTACCGCATGTTTACGTCTCGCGCGGAATACCGTCTGCTGCTTCGTGAAGACAACGCCGATATCCGCTTGACTGAAAAGTCGCGTGAACTTGGCCTTGTTGATGACGCTCGTTGGGCTCGTTTCAACGAGAAGATGGAAAACATGGAGAAGGAGCGTCAACGTCTGAAAGAGACTTGGATTAATCCAAAATCTGAAGATATTGATCAACTGAACCAAATTCTGAAAACACCAATGTCTCGTGAAGCGAGCGGTGAAGATCTTCTTCGTCGCCCTGAAATGACTTATTCACAGTTAACCGCATTGGATCGTTTTGGTCCTGCACTGGAAGATCAACAAGCGTCTGAGCAAGTTGAGATCCAAGTGAAGTACGATGGTTACATTCAGCGTCAACAAGACGAAATTGAAAAATCACTGCGTCATGAAAACACCAAACTGCCTGCTGATATCGATTACAGCAAGGTAAAAGGACTTTCTAACGAAGTGGTTCTTAAACTAACGACAGCTAAGCCTGACTCAATTGGTATTGCTTCGCGAATTTCAGGTATCACACCTGCAGCAATCTCAATTCTGTTGGTTTACTTGAAAAAACACGGCCTGTTGAAAAAAGGTGAGGAAGCATAATGAGCGCATTACGCGAAAAACTGGATCACCTTATTGGCCAGACTGAACTTGAAGTATCTGAAAAACAACGTGGCCAGTTGGTTGGCTACGTTGAGTTACTGAACAAGTGGAACAAAGCTTATAACCTAACATCAGTTCGTGACCCACAAGAAATGATGGTGAAACATATCTTAGATAGCATCATTGTTAGCACTCACTTACAAGGTAAGCGCTTTATCGATGTGGGTACGGGACCTGGTCTTCCTGGGATTCCGCTCTCAATCATGAATCCAGACTGCGAGTTTTACTTGCTAGACAGCCTAGGTAAGCGTATTCGTTTTATCAAACAGGTGATTCATGAGCTGGGTATCGACAACGTGGTACCGGTTCAAAGTCGCGTTGAAGAATTTCAACCAGAAGAAAAGTTTGATGCAGTGCTCAGTCGTGCATTTGCGTCAATGACAGACATGGTAGAGTGGTGTCACCATTTACCTAAAGAGCAATCCGGTGTATTTTTGGCTCTTAAGGGACAACATCCTAGAGACGAAATCGACCTGTTACCTGAATGGTGTTCAGTGACAGACATTAAAGCTTTGCAAGTGCCAGAGCTTGATGGAGAGCGTCATCTAGTTACTTTATCGCGTCAGGGATAATCAGCGAGGCCATAGTGGGTAGAATCGTAGCAATTGCCAACCAGAAGGGTGGCGTAGGAAAAACAACAACTTGCATTAATTTAGCAGCATCAATGGCGGCAACAAAACGCAAGATATTGGTTGTTGACCTCGATCCTCAAGGTAATGCCACTATGGCGAGCGGTGTCGACAAGTATCAAGTTGAAGCAACAGCTTACGATTTGTTGGTTGAAGACACCCCATTTGATGAGGTGGTTTGCCGGAGTACATCTGGCAATTATGACCTCATCGCCGCGAACGGTGATGTTACTGCGGCAGAAATCAAGCTGATGGAAGTGTTTGCTCGTGAAGTTCGTTTAAAAAATGCACTCGAACCCATTCGCAATAACTATGATTTCATCTTTATTGATTGCCCGCCCTCATTAAACCTTCTTACAATCAACGCGATGGCTGCGGCCGACTCCGTATTGGTTCCTATGCAATGTGAATACTTTGCTTTGGAAGGTTTGACTGCATTGATGGATACCATCAGTAAGCTAGCGGCTGTTGTAAACGAGAACCTGAAGATCGAAGGTCTTCTACGTACTATGTACGATCCTCGTAACCGCTTATCGAACGAAGTATCTGATCAACTCAAAAAACATTTTGGTAGCAAAGTCTACCGAACTGTTATCCCTAGAAATGTGCGTCTGGCAGAAGCGCCTAGTCATGGCAAGCCAGCAATGTACTACGACAAATATTCCGCAGGAGCGAAGGCATATCTTGCTCTTGCAGGCGAAATGTTGCGTCGTGAAGAAGTCCCAGTATAGGTCTAACCAAAGGAATTCGCTCAATGTCTAAGCGCGGTTTAGGAAAGGGGCTAGATGCATTGCTTGCAACTAGCTCTCTGGCTCGTGAAAAACAACAAGTAGCTTCTCATAGTCAAGCGTTATCGGCTGATGGTGAGCTCATCGAACTTGCTGTCGGTTGCTTAAAGCCAGGTGTATATCAACCGCGTAAGGATATTGCGCCGGAAGCGCTAGAAGAGTTAGCGGCATCTATACAATCTCAAGGCATTATCCAACCGATCGTTGTACGCCCTTTAGCGCACGACCAATTTGAGATTATTGCTGGTGAACGTCGTTGGAGAGCGGCTCGTCAAGCTGGTCTTAAACAAGTTCCATGCTTGATCAAGAGAGTAGAAGACAAGGCCGCGATTGCGATGGCATTGATCGAGAACATTCAACGTGAAGATCTGAATGTTATCGAAGAATCACAAGCGCTAGAGCGCTTGCAGAACGAGTTTTCACTGACACATCAGCAGGTCGCCGATGTGATTGGTAAATCCAGAGCTACCGTTAGTAACTTATTACGTCTAAATCAGCTCGAAAATGAAGTAAAAGGTTTAGTTTCCAGTAAACAACTAGAAATGGGGCATGCTAGAGCACTGCTTGCGCTTGAAGGTGTTACCCAGGTTGAGGCAGCGAATACTGCAGCAACCAAAAAAATGACCGTGCGTCAAACTGAGCAACTTGTCAAAAAGTGCTTAAAACCAGACGTTGAAGCGGAATCGAAGCCCGAAGACACTGAGGCCATCGAACTTTCACGAAGACTCACGGAAAAATTGCAAGCAAACGTTTCAGTTACTCGTTCTGTTAGCGGTAAGTCAAAAGTGACAATTACTCTTGATGAGCCTCACAAATTAGAGCAACTTATTGCTAAACTAGAGTACTAAATGAGATAATTGATTTAGGTCAATTATGTAATAAACAAGTAATTTCTTACAAAAGTTGTCGGTTTGTATACAGAAATGTAAATGATTGCTGCATTCTTATTGCAATCAATTTGGCTGAACGTATAATTTTCGCCAATTTCTCAGCACGCTTTTAAGCGAGTGGTAAAGTGGGCTTAAAGAGGAACGAATACATGGTAGCGGCGTTAGCAAGACCAGGACGAGTGCTTGCAAAGCAAATGTTATTGATCGAGCTTAGCGCGGTTATATTAGTGGCGATAGGGTTAGGTTTAGCTGTTAATCCTGATTGGGGTTTTGCTGCATTGGTTGGTGGCGGTATTTTTGTCATCGCGAATGTGGTTTTTTGTGTGTGTGCTTTCCTATTTTGTGGAGCTCGCGCAACTAAGTTAGTTGCGGCGTCGTTCTATGCAGGTGAAGCACTAAAGATCCTTATCACAGTTCTACTATTCTCTATTGTCTACATGTATATGCAGGTGGAATTAATTCCCCTCAAACTGACCTATTTACTGGTTCTAGGTATTAATATCTTTGCGCCAGTGCTTTTCATTAACAATAAAAAATAGGATGAGTTATGGCTGCGCCAACAGCATCCGGATACATTGAACACCATTTACAAAACCTTTCTTTAGCTAAGTTTGGTCTTGTAGAGGAGACAAGTTTCTGGAACGTACATATAGACAGTCTGTTTTTTTCGGTGTTGACAGGGATGTTATTCCTTTGGGTTTTTCGCTCAGTCGCTAAGAAAGCAACAGTAGGTGTACCTGGTAAGCTTCAGTGTTTTGTTGAAATGGTAGTGGAATTCGTTGGCGACAACGTTAAAGAAACTTTCCATGGTCGCAACCCTCTGATTGCCCCACTAGCACTGACTATATTCTGCTGGATTATCATTATGAACTTGATGGACTTAGTGCCTATCGATTTCTTACCATATCCTGCAGAGCATTGGCTAGGTATCCCTTACTTGAAAGTGGTTCCTACAGCTGATGTAAATATAACCATGGCAATGGCTTTGGGTGTTTTTGCTCTGATGATCTACTACAGCATCAAAGTGAAAGGCCTAGGCGGATTTGCTAAAGAATTGGCACTGCATCCATTTAATCACCCAATCATGATCCCATTTAACTTGGTACTTGAGGTAATTTCGTTATTAGCGAAGCCACTATCTCTAGGTATGCGTTTATTTGGTAATATGTTTGCGGGTGAGGTGGTGTTTATTCTTATCGCGGCAATGCTACCGTGGTACTTACAATGGGTAGGTGCACTACCTTGGGCTATCTTCCATATCTTAGTTATATTGATTCAAGCGTTTGTTTTCATGATGTTGACAATCGTTTACTTATCAATGGCTCATGAAGATAGTGATCACTAAAAAATTTTTAAGCTTTATTCTAACTATTAATGTTAATCGGAGAACGTAAATGGAAACTGTACTAAGTTTTTCAGCAATCGCTGTTGCTATTATTGTTGGTCTTTGTGCCGTAGGTACTGCAATTGGTTTTGCTATTCTTGGTGGTAAATTCCTAGAAGGCGCTGCGCGTCAACCTGAAATGGCTCCAATGCTACAAGTTAAGATGTTCATCATCGCTGGTCTACTGGATGCTGTTCCAATGATCGGTATCGTAATCGCACTACTATTCACGTTTGCTAACCCATTTGTTGGTCAACTAGCAGGCTAATTAACTCTTTAATAGTTAATTAAATTTTTGTAGTTGATTCTTAACGAGGGGTAGCTGTTGTGAATATGAACGCAACTCTGCTAGGTCAAGCAATTGCTTTTTCACTGTTTGTTTGGTTCTGCATGAAATATGTATGGCCACCAATCATGCAAGCAATTGAAGAACGTCAGAAAAAAATTGCTGACGGTCTTGTAGCCGCTGAACGCGCTGCTAAAGACTTGAACCTGGCACAAGCCAACGCTTCTGAGCAAATGAAAGAAGCAAAGCGCACTGCAACTGAGGTTATTGATCAGGCAAACAAACGTAAAGCTCAAATTATTGATGAAGCACGCGAAGAAGCTCAGGCAGAACGCCAGAAAATCTTAGCGCAAGCTGAAGCAGAAATTGAAGCAGAGCGTACACGTGCCCGTGATGACCTGCGCAAACAAGTCGCAACTCTGGCTATAGCTGGTGCTGAGAAAATCCTTGAGCGTACAATCGATAAAGATGTACACGATGATCTTCTTAACAACATTACTGCAAAACTTTAAAGCAAGGGGCTGTATATGTCTGATTTGACTACAATCGCACGCCCCTATGCTAAAGCAGCGTTTGACTTTGCGGTAGATAAAGGTGAGCTAGACCAATGGGGTCAAATGCTTACTTTTGCTGCCGAAGTGGCACAAAATGATGATGTTCACAATTTATTAAGCGGTTCTATGACTGCTGAAAAATTAGCTGAAGTATTCATTGTAATTTGTGGCGAACAATTTGATGAATTCGGCCAGAACTTAATTAAAGTGATGGCAGAGAATGGCCGCTTAATGGCTTTTCCTGATGTTTGTAAAGAGTTCTTTATACTCAAAAAAGAGTATGAGAAAGAGATCGACGTTGAAGTTACTTCAGCTGTTGAACTTTCTGAAGAACAACGCACAAGCATTATCAGCAAATTGGAACTGCGCCTTGCGCGCAAAGTTCAGCTGAATTGCAGTATAGATGAGACTCTACTTAGTGGAGTTATTATTCGAGCCGGAGACCTAGTCATCGATAACTCAGCGCGCAGTCGTTTAGACCGCCTGAGCGATGCATTGCAGTCTTAATGGGGATTGGAGCATGCAACTTAATTCCACTGAAATTAGCGATCTAATTAAACAACGTATTGAATCTTTCGACGTTGTTAGTGAAGCTCGCAATGAAGGTACTATCGTTTCTGTAAGCGATGGCATCCTTAGCATCCACGGCCTAGCGGACGTGATGCAAGGTGAAATGATCGAACTACCGGGTGGCCGTTACGCTCTAGCACTGAACTTGAACCGTGATTCGGTTGGTGCTGTTGTAATGGGCCCGTATGCTGACCTACAGGAAGGCATGAAAGTTACAGGTACTGGTCGTATTCTAGAAGTACCAGTAGGTCCTGAAATGCTTGGTCGTGTTGTAAACACGCTAGGTGAGCCAATTGATGGTAAAGGTCCAATCGAAGCTAAATTGACTTCGCCTGTAGAAATTATCGCACCAGGTGTAATCGACCGTAAATCGGTAGATCAACCTGTTCAAACTGGTTACAAGTCTGTTGACTCAATGATCCCTATCGGTCGTGGTCAACGTGAACTAGTAATCGGTGACCGTCAGACTGGTAAAACAGCAATGGCGATCGATGCGATTATTAACCAAAAAGATTCTGGTATTTTCTCTATCTACGTAGCTATCGGCCAAAAAGCGTCGACTATTGCTAACGTAGTTCGCAAACTAGAAGAGCACGGCGCACTAGCAAACACTGTTGTTGTTGTTGCATCGGCTTCTGAATCTGCAGCGCTGCAATACCTTGCACCGTATGCTGGTTGTGCGATGGGCGAATACTTCCGTGATCGCGGTGAAGATGCACTGATTGTTTATGATGATCTATCTAAGCAAGCTGTCGCTTACCGTCAGATCTCACTACTGCTTAAGCGTCCACCAGGTCGTGAAGCGTTCCCTGGTGATGTTTTCTACCTTCACTCTCGTCTACTAGAGCGTGCTGCTCGTGTAAGCGAACACTACGTAGAAGAATTCACTAAAGGCGAAGTGAAAGGCAAGACGGGTTCTTTAACTGCTCTTCCTATCATCGAAACGCAAGCTGGTGACGTATCTGCATTCGTACCGACGAACGTAATCTCGATTACCGATGGTCAGATCTTCCTACAAACTGAGCTATTCAACGCGGGCGTACGTCCAGCTGTTGACCCTGGTATCTCAGTTTCTCGTGTAGGTGGTTCGGCGCAGACTAAAATCATCAAGAAGCTATCTGGCGGTATCCGTACTGCTCTAGCTCAATACCGTGAACTTGCAGCATTTGCTCAGTTCTCTTCGGATCTTGATGAAGCGACTAAGAAGCAGCTAGACCATGGTCAAAAAGTTACAGAACTGATGAAGCAGAAGCAATACGCTCCTATGTCTGTATTTGACCAAGCTCTAGTAATCTTCGCTGCAGAGCGTGGATACCTTCAAGACGTTGAACTTTCTAAAGTTCTAGACTTTGAAGCTGCTTTACTGTCGTTTGCTCGTGGTCAATATGCCGATCTAGCAACACAGATCGACACAACGGGTGCTTTCAATAAAGAAATCGAAGCTGAGCTGAAGAAGCTTGTTGACGATTTCAAGGCAACCCAGACCTGGTAATTGGTAGGTGGTCTTAGGGCCACCTCATACCATTAACGGAGAGTAACGATGGCCGGCGCAAAAGAGATACGTAATAAAATCGGTAGTGTTAAAAGCACACAGAAGATTACGAAAGCAATGGAAATGGTAGCAGCTTCAAAAATGCGTCGTTCTCAAGACGCAATGGAAGCTACTCGTCCATATGCAGAAACAATGCGTAAAGTGATCGGTCATTTGGCTAATGGTAGCCTCGAGTATAAGCATCCTTATCTTGAGGAACGTGAAGCCAAACGTGTTGGTTACATCATCGTTTCTACAGACCGTGGTCTTTGTGGTGGTTTGAACATTAACTTGTTCAAAAAAGCCATGAACGACATGAAAGATTGGTCTGAGAAAGGTGCTGACGTTGAACTTGCAATTGTAGGTTCAAAAGCGACAGCATTTTTCAACAACAGCGGCGCGAAAGTAGCAGCTCAAGTTTCTGGTCTGGGCGATCGCCCAAGCCTTGAAGACTTGATTGGCTCTGTAAGCGTTATGCTGAAGAAATATGATGAAGGCGAATTGGATCGCCTGTTCGTAGTGTTCAACAAGTTTGAAAACACTATGGTACAAGAACCAACGATCGATCAATTACTTCCTTTGCCTAAATCAGACAGCGAAGACATGAAACGCGATCATGCTTGGGACTACATTTATGAGCCTGAGCCAAAACCACTACTAGATGCACTACTGGTTCGCTACGTCGAATCTCAAGTATATCAAGGTGTGGTCGAGAACCTTGCTTGTGAGCAAGCGGCTCGAATGATTGCTATGAAATCAGCAACAGATAACGCTGGTGACATTATTGATGACTTAGAACTTGTGTACAACAAAGCGCGTCAAGCGGCAATTACACAAGAACTTTCTGAGATCGTTTCAGGCGCAGCTGCGGTTTAAGCTTAGGTAAAACTAAATAGTTAGAGGATTAACGATGGCTACAGGTAAGATCGTACAGATCATCGGTGCGGTAGTCGACGTAGAGTTCCCACAGGGTGAAGTACCTCGTGTATACGACGCTCTGAATGTTAATGAAGTACAAGAACGTCTAGTTCTTGAAGTTCAGCAACAACTTGGCGGTGGCGTAGTTCGCGCAATCGTAATGGGTAGCTCTGATGGTTTACGTCGTGGTTTGACAGTTGAAAATACTGGCGCTCCAATCTCAGTACCAGTAGGTACTAAGACATTGGGTCGTATCATGAATGTCCTAGGTGACGCGATTGATGAGTGTGGCGAGATTGGTGCTGAAGAGCATTACGCCATTCACCGTGAAGCTCCAAGCTACGAAGAGCAGTCTAACGAGACAGCTCTTCTAGAAACTGGTGTTAAAGTAATCGACTTGATTTGTCCATTCGCTAAGGGTGGTAAAATCGGTCTATTCGGTGGTGCTGGTGTAGGTAAGACCGTTAACATGATGGAACTTATCAACAACATCGCACTTCAACACTCAGGCCTATCTGTATTTGCAGGTGTAGGTGAGCGTACTCGTGAAGGTAACGATTTCTACTTTGAGATGCAGGAAGCAGGTGTTGTAAACATCGAAAAACCTGAAGAATCAAAAGTAGCGATGGTTTACGGTCAGATGAACGAGCCACCAGGTAACCGTCTACGTGTTGCCCTGACTGGCCTAACAATGGCAGAGCGCTTCCGTGACGAAGGTCGTGACGTTCTACTGTTCGTTGATAACATCTACCGTTACACACTAGCAGGTACTGAAGTATCAGCACTTCTAGGTCGTATGCCTTCTGCGGTAGGTTACCAACCTACACTGGCTGAAGAAATGGGTGTTCTACAAGAGCGTATCACGTCAACTAAAGCTGGTTCTATCACGTCTGTACAGGCGGTATACGTACCTGCGGATGACTTGACTGACCCGTCTCCAGCAACAACGTTCGCTCACTTGGATGCAACGGTTGTACTTAACCGTAACATCGCATCTATGGGTCTATACCCTGCGATCGACCCGCTAGATTCTACTTCACGTCAACTGGATCCATTGGTAGTTGGACAAGAGCACTACGACATCGCTCGTGGCGTTCAGTCTACTCTTCAGCGCTATAAAGAGCTGAAAGATATCATTGCTATCCTAGGTATGGACGAGCTATCTGAAGAAGATAAGCAAGTTGTATCTCGTGCTCGTAAGATTGAGAAGTTCCTAACTCAGCCTTACCACGTAGCGGAAGTATTTACAGGTGACCCAGGCATTTACGTACCTCTTAAAGAGACTCTACGTGGCTTCCAAGGTCTTCTATCTGGTGAATACGATGACATTCCAGAGCAAGCGTTCATGTACTGTGGTGCAATTGACGAAGCTATCGAGAATGCTAAGAAGCTATAAGGCTAACTAGGAGGCGATATGGCAGCAATAACCTTTCACCTAGACGTTGTAAGTGCAGAGAAACAAATTTTCTCAGGCCTTGTTGAGACGTTTCAGGTGACCGGTAGTGAGGGTGAACTTGGTATTTTCCATGGTCACTGTCCACTGCTGACCGCTATCAAGCCTGGCATGGTGCGTATTGTTAAGCAGCACGGCCACGAAGAAATCATTTATGTTTCTGGTGGTATGGTAGAAGTTCAGCCTGGTACAGCAACTGTACTGGCTGATACAGCTATCCGTGGTGAAGAGCTAGACGCAGCAAAGGCGGAAGAAGCTAAGCGCAAGGCTGTGGAGAATATCCAAAATCAGCATGGCGACATAGACTTCGCACAAGCGGCCGGTGAACTGGCTAAAGCCATTGCTCAGTTACGAGTTATCGAACTGACAAAACAGCGTCGTTAATCTTTTTAAGATTACAGACTCTGAGATAAAGGCGACCTAAGGGTCGCCTTTTTGCATTTTTAGATTCTCAAAAATGCTTCTTTTACGTATCACTACCGGTTAAATGGTTATTGCGATTTAATTTTTTGCCCAAAAACGGTTACAATATCGGCTTAATAAAAATAACGTTGGATAGGTTTACAATGAAGTTTAGCGCGGTAATTCTCGCGGCGGGCAAAGGCACTCGCATGTATTCAAACACACCAAAGGTTCTGCACACACTTGCGGGTAAGCCAATGGTGAAACATGTTATCGATACATGTAATGGTCTAGGCGCTCAAAACATCAACCTGGTTTACGGCCACGGTGGTGATCAGATGAAGGCTACCTTAGCTGAAGAATCTGTAAACTGGGCACTGCAAGCTGAACAGCTCGGCACAGGTCACGCTGTGGATCAAGCATCTGCACATTTCGCTGATGATGAAAAAGTATTGGTGCTCTACGGTGATGTTCCACTAATCTCACCTGAAACCATTGAAAACCTATTAGACGCTCAACCAAACGGTGGCATCGCGCTACTTACTGTCGTGTTAGACAACCCGATGGGCTACGGACGTATTATTCGTCGTAATGGCCCTGTTGTGGCTATCGTTGAACAGAAAGATGCAACGGATGAGCAGAAGCTTATCAAAGAGATCAATACCGGCGTTATGGTGGCGACTGGTGGCGATCTGAAGCGCTGGTTGTCAGGTCTAAGCAACGACAACGCACAGGGTGAATATTACCTGACTGACGTTATCGCTGCGGCTCACGACGAAGGTCGTGCAGTTGAAGCGGTACACCCAGTAAGCCCAATTGAAGTGGAAGGCGTTAACGATCGTTCGCAACTGGCTCGCCTAGAGCGCGCTTACCAAGCTACGCAAGCCGATAAGCTATTGAAGCAAGGCGTGATGCTACGCGACCCAAGCCGCTTTGATCTGCGTGGTGAACTGCAGTGCGGTATGGACGTTGAGATTGATACTAACGTTATCATCGAAGGCAGCGTAAGCATTGGCGATAACGTGGTTATCGGCACTGGCTGCGTGCTGAAAGACTGTGAGATCGATGACAACACAGTTATTCGTCCATACAGCGTAATCGAAGGAGCGACTGTTGGTGAAGACTGTACGGTTGGTCCATTTACTCGCCTACGCCCTGGTGCAGACATGCGTAATAACTCGCACGTCGGTAACTTTGTTGAAGTGAAGAACACTCGCCTTGGTGAAGGTTCTAAAGCGAATCACCTAACGTACTTGGGCGATGCTGAAATTGGTCAGCGTGTAAACGTAGGGGCGGGTGCAATTACTTGTAATTATGATGGTGCGAATAAGTTTAAGACCATCATTGGCGACGACGTATTCGTTGGTTCAGACAGCCAATTAATCGCGCCTGTTACGATTGGTAATGGTGCGACGGTTGGTGCTGGCTCTACAGTGACGCGTGATGTGTTGGAAAATGAGCTGGTTATCAGCCGAGCTAAAGAGCGCAAGATCGCTGATTGGAAACGTCCGACTAAGAAAAAGTAGTCTCTTAACAAATAAGATGATTTAAATGAAAGTCAGTAGTACCGCTACTGGCTTTTTCTTATTTATCTAGATATAAAAAAAGAGCGAGTAATCTCGCTCTTTTTTGTTTTCGTTAACTTAGAAACTAGTCTTGTTTCTCGTCAGCGACTACTCGAGAGTTGTCAGGTGTCGCGAAGTGTTCAGAAAGCTCTTTGTTCGAAACAATATAGCCAACCCACAACGCACCCAAACAGATTACAACGGCAATACCCGTCGCGCTTAGTGCTTGGCTAGCCATTGCCGCGACCAATGCACTTGATAGGCCACTGATACTGATTTGCAGGCTGTTTTGTAGACCAGCAGCTGTTGCTGGGCTTTGTTTAGCGCTTGATAGAGCACGGTTTACTACGATTGGGTAAAGTGCGCCGTTTGCGACAGCAATCAAACAGAAAGGCGCAAGTAGAGGCCAGATTGACGTCAGTTCCCACTGTGATGCGATAAAGATAAGCATCGCCGCTACACTGAACAAACCGATAAGGTTTCTTAGTACAACGCCATCGCCATATTTCTTCACTGCTTGCTTACCGAAGTAACCACCCGCCATGAACGCGATTGTTTGTGGGATAAAGCTCAAACCGATGTCTTTTGCTTCATAACCTAGCTGAGCCATGATCTCTGGCATACCCGTTAGGTAAGCGAAGAACGCTGCAGATGCTGAAGCAAACATTAAGACATTACCCATGTAAGGCTTTGATTTAAGCAACATCTTGATGTCTGTCTTAATCGATGTCTGTTTTACTTCAGGCGCTTCTTTTGGTTGAGCCATTGTTGTCGCCACTAGCAGTGCACCCATCAAGGTCAACGTGATGAAGATACTGTGCCAGCCAAAGCTATCCGCCAGTAACACACCTAGCTGAGGTGCTAGTGCAGGAGATAGCGCAACCAAAGGCATGATGGTTGCAAAAATTTGCTGGCTACTGCTTTGCGAGTAACGCTTGATAACCATTGCTTGCCAGATTACCGCAGGAGCACATACGCCGATCGCTTGAATGAAGCGCAGTGTCAGTAGATGCCATACCTCGGTGCTGAATGCTAAGCCGAATGAAGCTGCAGTAAAGATAACAAGACCAACCGCCAGCGTATTACGGTGACCATACTTGTCACTCGCCAGACCCCAAAGAAGCTGACCCATTGCCATACCGCCAAGGAATACCGTTAAAGACAGGGCAATCTGCTCTGGGCCGGTTGCGAAATCAACTTCCATTGCCTTAAATGCAGGAAGGTACATATCGGTCGCAATAAAGCCAAGCATTGAAAGAACTGCAAGGTAGACCAATTGAAATTTAGAAATATTCATAAGATGCCATTAAGCTAAAGGTAGTGATGTTTTTATCATCAAAAAAATTGTTTGATATACAGAAGTGAAAGCCCCTGTTTATTTATGCTGACATTCTATTTTTCAGACCTGATAAAATAAAACGCTAAAATATGTGGTTATCAATCAAAAAATTTGAAGGCTTATGTTCTCTAAATCCTCTTTAGAAATGCTCGATACGGTAGCGCGCTTGGGCAGTTTTACCGCGGCGGCTGAGCAGTTGCACAAAGTGCCCTCGGCGATCAGTTATGGTGTCAGACAGGTCGAACAAGAACTGGATGTGCTGCTTTTCAGGCGTTTACCGAGAAAGGTTGAGCTCACTCCGGCAGGTGAACTGTTCATTGAAGAGGCGCGTGCACTACTGAGGCAAATGGAAGAGGTCAGTGCCCAGACTCGTCGAGCAGCTCGAGGTTGGAAGAAAACCTTGCGTCTGACGCTCGATAATGTGGTGAAGCTCGACAAGATGAAGCCGATGATTGAAGAGTTCTATCAAACCTTTGAGTTTGCCGAACTTCAGATCAACATGGAGGTATTCAACGGCTCATGGGAAGCGATTGCACAGGGCAGGGCGGATATCGTGATTGGCGCCACCTCAGCTGTGCCAGTTGGTGGCGATTTTGAAGTCAAAGACATGGGGCAATTAGATTGGGCATTTGTAATGTCGCCAAGTCACCCGTGTGTGCGCGAACAGAACCTCAATGAAGAGTTCGTGAGCCAATATCCAGCCATCTGCTTGGATGATACTTCTAGTGTACTGCCTAAGCGACACACAGGACACTTTTCGAATCAAAGGCGACTGTTGTTACCTAACTGGTATAGTGCGATTGAATGTCTAAAAAATGGCGTTGGTGTAGGTTACATGCCAAGGCACATTGCCGCGCCAATTATCGAACAAGGCCTGCTGGTGGAGAAAATACTGCCTGAACCGAGTCCGCAGAGTCATTGTTGTTTGGTATGGCGAAAAGACGATAACCATAAACTGATCGAATGGATGGTGAAGTACCTAGGATCGAGTGAGCAACTTCACCAAGATTGGTTGGATCATCGCAAGGCGATCTAATGATCTGTTTACAAGAAGATCCTTTTCAAGCTTGAGCTGAATCAGCACCAATAAAAAGAGCGAGTAAATACTCGCTCTTTTTTGATTCGGTCGTTAACTCTTAAGACAAGAAGAACTTGTAGGAAGGGTTATCAGTTTCATCTTTACACTGGTAGCCAAGTTCTTCTAAGTGTGTTGAGAACTGAGCCAAGTCATCGTCATCAAGTTCAAAGCCACACAATACGCGGCCGTAGTCGGCACCATGGTTACGGTAATTGAATAGGCTGATGTTCCAGTGGGTACCTAAGGTATCAAGGAATTTAATCAATGCACCTGGGTATTCTGGGAACTCAAAGCTGTATAGGCGTTCTTTCAGTGGCTTCGATGGTTTACCGCCAATCATGTAGCGAATGTGCAGTTTTGCCATCTCATCATCAGACAGATCGACAACTGGGTAGCCGCCCTCACGTAGGTCATTGATGATGTGTTCGAGTTCTTCTTGGCCACCTTGCAGGCGTACACCGACGAAGATGTTCGCTAGGCTGTCATCGTTATGACGGTAGTTAAACTCAGTCACAGCACGGCCGCCAATGATATTACAGAACTCTAGGAAGGCACCTTGTCGCTCAGGAATAGTAACCGCAAGTAGACCTTCGCGCTTTTCACCCAGCTCACAACGTTCAGACACATAGCGCAGACCATGGAAGTTGGTATTAGCACCAGAAAGTACAGTTGCCAGTTGTTTGCCTTGCAGTTGGTTCTGCTCTGCAAACTTCTTTAAACCAGCCAGAGCAAGCGCACCAGAAGGCTCGGCAATCGCACGAGTGTCTTCAAAGATGTCTTTCACCGCAGAGCATATCTCATCGCTAGAGACTGCAATGTGACCGTCAATGTATTGTTGGCAAAGACGGAATGTCTCTTCACCAATGCGTTTAACCGCAACACCATCAGCAAACATACTGACCTGATCCAGTACCACAGGTTCACCGGCATCGAGGGCCGCTTTTAAGCAAGACGAATCTTCTGGTTCTACTGCAATGACTTTAATCTCTGGCATCAGCTGTTTTACTAATACAGCAACACCCGCAGCTAAGCCACCACCACCAACCGGCACAAAGATGTAATCCATATGACCATTCTGCTGCAGCATCTCCATACCCATCGTGCCTTGTCCTGCAATCACCAGTGGGTGATCGAAAGGCGGCACAAAGGTAAAGCCATGTTCAGCAGAAAGACGCTCGGCTTCTGCCTTGGCTTCATCAAAGTTGCTGCCGTGCAGAACCACGTTACCGCCAAAGCCACGTACCGCATCAACCTTGATGTCTGGCGTGGTTTTTGGCATCACAATCGTAGTCTGAATGCCCAGCTTAGAGCCAGACAGCGCCATACCTTGAGCATGATTACCCGCCGATGCAGCAATCACACCTGCGGCTTTTTGCTGCTCAGAAAGGCTTGATACCATGTTGTAGGCGCCGCGTAGCTTGAACGAGTGCACCGGCTGACGGTCTTCTCGCTTAAGCTGAACCTGATTACCAATGCGCGCGCTTAAACGCGGCATATCCTGTAGAGGTGTTACGATTGCCGCTTCGTAAACCGGCGCTCTCAGGATCTGACGCAGGTAATCTGCGCCAGTTTGTTTCTGGGGACTGGAGGTGTCATCACTCATAGTTAGCCCTCAAGTTTAGACTTATCACGTACTGCGCCTTTGTCGGCACTAGTCGCCATGCTTGCGTAAGCCTTCAGTGCGAAAGACACTTCACGCTGGCGGTTTTCTGGTTTCCAGCCTAGTGCATCTTGTTTAACGCGACGTGCTTCAAGTTCTGCTTCAGGCACATCAAGTGTGATTGAGCGGCTAGGGATGTCGATAGTGATGATATCGCCCGTGTTCACGAGACCAATCACACCGCCACTTGCAGCTTCTGGAGACGCGTGACCGATAGACAAACCTGATGTACCACCAGAGAAACGTCCGTCAGTTAGAAGAGCACAAGATTTACCTAGACCCATAGATTTTAGGTAAGTCGTTGGGTAGAGCATTTCTTGCATGCCCGGACCACCTTTAGGACCTTCGTAACGAATAACAACCACTTCACCTGCTTTTACTTTACCCGCTAAGATGCCGTCTACTGCCGTATCTTGGCTTTCGAATACGATTGCAGGGCCTTGGAATTTAAGGTTTTCTTCATCAACACCCGCGGTCTTAACGATACAACCATCAACCGCGATGTTACCTGAAAGTACCGCTAGACCACCTTCTTGGCTGAATGCGTTCTCTTTGGTACGGATACAACCATCGACGCGGTCATCATCAAGGCGATCCCAACGACAATCTTGTGAGAAGGCTTTGGTAGTACGAATGCCAGCAGGGCCAGCGCGGAAGAACTTAAGCACGGCTTCATCTTCTGTTTGCATGATGTCGTATTGAGCTAGCTGCTCTTGCATGCTTAGGCCAAGTACAGTGCGTGTTTGGTTGTTCAGTAGACCTGCACGATCAAGCTCACCTAGGATAGCCATTACACCACCAGCGCGGTGAACGTCTTCCATGTGGTACTTAGGTGTTGAAGGCGCAACTTTACATAGGTGTGGAACACGGCGAGACATCTCGTCGATATCACCCATATCAAAATCAATCTCACCTTCTTGAGCTGCCGCTAAAAGGTGAAGTACTGTGTTACTTGAACCGCCCATCGCGATATCTAGCGCCATTGCATTATCAAAGGCTGCGCGGTTAGCGATGTTGCGTGGCAGTGCTGATTCGTCGTCTTGCTCGTAGTAACGCTTAGTTAGGTCAACGATACGTTTACCTGCATTGATGAACAGCTCTTCACGGTCTGCGTGGGTTGCTAGCATAGAACCGTTACCTGGCTGAGATAGACCAAGCGCTTCTGTTAGACAGTTCATTGAGTTCGCTGTGAACATACCTGAACATGAACCACATGTCGGACACGCAGAACGTTCTACTTGCTCACTTTGCTCATCAGAAATCGTTGGATCGGCACCTTGAATCATTGCATCAACAAGGTCTAACTTGATGATTTGATCGGAAAGCTTGGTTTTACCTGCTTCCATTGGGCCGCCTGATACAAAGATCACTGGGATGTTAAGGCGCATTGCAGCCATCATCATTCCCGGAGTGATTTTGTCACAGTTAGAGATACATACCATCGCATCCGCACAGTGAGCATTCACCATGTACTCTACTGAGTCTGCGATAAGCTCACGTGATGGCAGTGAGTACAGCATGCCACCGTGACCCATTGCGATACCATCATCAACTGCGATGGTGTTGAATTCTTTAGCGATACCGCCTGCTTTCTCGATTTCACCTGCTACCAATTGACCCATATCTTTAAGGTGAACGTGGCCTGGTACGAATTGAGTGAAAGAGTTTACAACTGCGATGATTGGCTTACCGAAGTCATCATCTTTAACGCCAGTTGCACGCCATAAAGCGCGCGCACCAGCCATGTTGCGTCCGTGGGTAGTCGTTGCTGAACGATAGATTGGCATTGCTTAAATCCTTATAAAATATTTGGCTGTTGCTTACTTAGTTGTTTGCGTTTGGTTTTCTGAAGTTTGGTCTGCTGGGTAGACGTAGTCTAACCAGCCCCACTTATCTTCAGTGGTTCCATTGAATAGACCAAAGTAAGCCGCTTGAACTTTTTCAGTGATAGGACCGCGTTTGCCTTCACCTACTGTAATTTTGTCTACACTGCGAACCGGAACGATCTCTGCAGCTGTGCCTGTCATGAATACTTCATCGGCAAGGTATAGCGCTTCACGAGCAATGTTCTCTTCACGGATTTCGTAACCCATGTCTTTTGCTAGTGTCATGATTGAATCACGGGTGATGCCCGGTAGAATCGCGCTGGTTGCTGGTGGCGTTGATAACACACCATTACGAATCACAAAGATGTTCTCGCCTGCACCTTCTGAAAGGTAACCATCGACGCTCAGTGCGATACCTTCATCGTAACCATGACGACGAGCTTCACCACCAACCAGTAATGAAGATAGGTAGTTACCACCGGCTTTCGCAGCGGTAGGGATAGTATTTGGAGCGGCACGATTCCAGCTTGAGATCATTGCGTCTACGCCATTCTCTAGCGCTTCTTCACCTAGGTAAGAACCCCAAGGGAAAGCAGCGATGATAAGTTCCATCTCAGTGTTTTCTGGAGGGCATACGCCCAAACCTACGTTACCAACAAAGCCGAGAGGGCGGATGTACGCTGACTCTAGCTTATTTTGACGTAGCGTTTCGCGAGTCGCTTCCATAATTTCTTCCTCAGTGTAAGGAATAGGGAAGCGGTAGATTTTTGCTGAGTCTTTTAGGCGCTTAGCGTGCTCAGGGTGACGGAAAATAACCGGACCCTTTGGTGTGTTGTAGCAACGAACACCTTCAAATACGGAAGTACCGTAGTGCATTGCGTGAGTCAGGACGTGAACGTTCGCCTCTGCCCAAGGAACCATCTCACCGTTAAACCAAATATAGTCTGCCGTTTTAGCTGTCATGTTTGTGGTTCCTTATGCGTTTATCTTTTGTTGTAAGTTGTTGTTTGGCAATTCATTACGACTGATAGAGATAACGTCAACGGTACGCACATCCCACAGCTTTTCGATTTGATTGACTAAGAAAGAGATCGGACGGTCACTGTCTACAATGATCTCAACACTCGCCACTTTGCTTTCGTGGTTTTGAGTGCCCGCTACTTGCTTAACAATAAAGCCACGGTGGCGGATAACACGAAGAACACGCTCTAGTAGTACAGGCTTATCATCGGCTTTGATGTCTAATAGGTATCTTTTCATGTTATGTGTTCTCCAACATCTCACTGTTTGAAGCACCTGGCGGTACTAGTGGCCATACGTTCTCTTCTTCATCAATAAGAACATGAAGTAGGTAAGCGGTTTTGCTTTCTAGCATCTCTTTCAGTGCTGGCTCTACTTCTTCTTTGCGCGTGATGGTTTTACCCGGGATATCGAAGGCTTTCGCTAGCATCACGAAGTCTGGGTTGTCATCTAGGATGGTTTCACTGTGGCGGCCATCGAAGAACAACGATTGCCATTGGCGAACCATACCCAAGCGAGAGTTATTAAGCAGTACCATCTTCACTGGGATCTGACGACGCTTCAATGTGCCAAGCTCTTGCACGTTCATCATGAACGAGCCATCACCAGAGATTAGAATAGATTGGTCATCAGGACGCCCAACCGAAGCACCCATTGCAGCTGGCAAGCCAAAGCCCATGGTGCCTAAACCGGCAGAGGTAATGAAGTTCTGTGGATCGCGAGGCTGAATGTGCTGAGCTGCCCACATTTGGTGTTGGCCCACATCAGTCGATACGATAGAGCTTGCTGGCATCATGTCTGACAGTTGCTTCAACAGCAGTGGAGCAAAAATCAGATCACCAGGGTGGTCGTAACGCCATTTGAATGAGCTACGAAGACCTTCAGAGTGATGAACCCAAGAGGAGATGTCTTGGCTTAGCTCTAGTTGAGGCATGATCTTGTTGATGTCACCGCGAATTGGCGCATTGGCAAGACGCAGTTTGCTGAACTCAGCGGCATCGATATCGATATGGATAACCTTAGCATGCGGCGCAAAGGTATCGAGTTTGCCAGTTACTCGGTCATCAAAACGAGCACCGACAACAATCAACAGGTCACTCTCTTGAACCACAAGGTTAGCGGCTTTAGTGCCGTGCATACCCAGCATGCCAAGGTAGTGTGGGTCGTCACGTTCGATAGTGCCCAAGCCTTTCAGTGTGCTTACTGCTGGCATTGGGTTTAGGCGTAAAAACTCACGAACCGCATCGGTTGCTTTAGCAAGTTGAACACCACCACCTACGTATAAAACAGGACGGGTCGCTTGAGACAAAAAGTACTGTGCCTGTTCAATGGCATCAGTTGTCGCAACAGGAATTGCGGGTGGAGTAAATTCAGGAAGAGCATTAACAGGTGCTTCTGCTAGTTGAACGTCTTTAGCGATATCGACGATAACCGGGCCAGGGCGGCCAGACTTTGCTACCACAAACGCTTCAGCGAGGGTTGGAGCTAGCTCTTCAATATCAGTTACTAGGTAGCTGTGTTTAGTACATGACAGAGACATACCAATCACATCCATTTCTTGGAATGCATCGGTACCAATGTGGGAACTTGCAACCTGACCTGTGATAGCAACCAATGGGATTGAATCCATAAAGGCATCAGCAAGGCCAGTGACTAGGTTGGTTGCACCTGGTCCCGAGGTTGCCATACAAACAGCGACATCTTGTGTTGCTCTAGCCATGCCGATCGCGGCCATAGCGGCGCCTTGCTCATGGCGACATAGGATATGTTCAACCCCGCCGTCATAGAGTGCATCGTAGATTGGCATGATGGCACCACCGGGGTAACCAAATACGGTCTCAATTCCTTGTTGCTTGAGTGCGGATACGACTAGTTCTGCGCCTTTCATCGGAATTCTCCCGTATTACCTTTATTTTGGTAACTGTTTCCTTTGTCTCTGCACATCTTGTGCTCCCATTCTTCCTGTAAATCGGCAAAGCCGAAAATGCTCAAAAATATAAAAATCGAATGTTTAAATTAGAAAAAACCCCCGGACTTGTCAGTGCGGGGGTTTTTTCTAATTCGTGGTTACTTTCTTCCCACTCGCCCCCGCGCAGTCTTAATAATGACTACGATAATCAGGTTAATCAGTGCGTAAATGCGAGCGTTAAAAATCATAATATTCGAGTTTTCTCGTTTATTGTCTTCAGTAAATGTCTACATCTCTAGTGTTATCACACAAATCTGCCGCATGACAAGGGAAATGTCATTCTTTTTTCACATTAAAATACCATTCCACCAAGCTATATAACAACCTTATCGCTTTGGTGAGCAACGAATATCCAGAGCGAATACTTTTAAATCAAAGACAAAGGAAAGTTATGGGACTCGCGATAATTCATAGCCGAGCTAGTGTGGGTGTAGAGGCGCCAGAAGTGACCGTTGAGGTGCATATAAGCAACGGAATGCCTGGCTTCACGCTGGTGGGTCTACCTGAAACAACGGTCAAGGAATCTAAAGATCGAGTGAGAAGCGCGATCATCAATTCTCGCTTTGAGTTTCCATCGAAAAGAATCACGGTCAATCTCGCCCCAGCCGATTTGCCCAAAGAAGGTGGCCGTTTTGACCTGCCCATCGCGCTTGGGATTTTGGTGGCGTCAGATCAGCTTCCGACATCAAAAATAGCTCAACATGAATTTATCGGTGAGTTGGCATTGTCAGGAGAACTTCGCTCGGTAAAGGGCGTTTTGCCTGCGACGTTAGCCGCCGACAGTGTAGAGCGATGCTTAGTTGTCCCACATCATAACGGTGATCAGGCTGCGCTGGTGGGCAAGGGAGCGCATAAATCTGCACAAACCTTGTTGGAGGTTTGTGCTGACATGTGTGGACAGGCTCAGCTTGGGCTATATAGAACGGAACATCATCAGGCTGATGTTTCAGTGCTTCGCGACCTACAAGATATTATCGGCCAACAACAAGGAAAGCGAGCTCTAGAGATAGCCGCTGCTGGGAATCATAACTTATTGTTTCTTGGCCCACCCGGAACCGGAAAAACTATGCTCGCTTCTCGACTGCGTGACCTATTACCTGAAATGAGTGATGACGAAGCGATGGAAACCGCGTCGGTGGCCTCGTTAACGCAACAAGAAATCAATCAATACAACTGGAAGCAACGACCTTTTCGCTCTCCTCACCATTCCAGTTCAATGGCGGCATTAGTGGGTGGTGGTTCGGTGCCTCGCCCCGGAGAGATCTCTTTAGCGCATAACGGCTTATTGTTCTTAGATGAGATGCCGGAGTTTGAGCGCAAGGTGCTTGATTCATTACGAGAGCCACTAGAGTCGGGCGAGATCATTATCTCCCGTGCTGCGGGCAAGACTCGTTTTCCTGCGCGTTTTCAATTGGTCGGTGCACTTAACCCAAGTCCAACGGGTTATTACGAAGGTAACCAGGCGCGCGCCAACCCACAGATCATCCTGCGTTACCTCAATCGCTTATCTGGGCCCTTGCTGGATAGGTTCGATATGTCATTGGAGATACCTCTGTTGCCAAAAGGAATGTTGGCCGAAGGCGGTGATCGCGGTGAAACCACTCAAGTAGTTAAGCAAAGGGTTAGGCAGGCGCGAGAGTTAATGCTATCTCGCAACCATAAATCGAATGCACTGTTAGGTAGCCGAGAAATTGAGAAGTATTGCCCACTGCGACGCGAAGATGCAGAGTTTCTTGAGACAGCACTACATCGCTTGGGTTTATCGATTCGTGCTTATCATCGAATTATTAAGGTGGCACGAACCATTGCCGACCTTGACGGTAACGAGCAGATCGAAAAGAAACATCTATCAGAAGCGCTAGGCTATCGCGCGATGGATCGCTTGCTGAAACAACTCACGGCTCAAGCTGTCTAGCAAGCAGAAAAAGCCTGCTTAGATGCAGGCTTTCGTTGGATTGCAGTTCATACTCGCTAAGGTTAGAACTTGTAGTTCAAGCCAACTGAAACTATATATTGAGACTCGTCGTAGAAGGTAATGTTCGAGTCGCTGGTGCCGTAGCCTGCCAGTGAAATAAACGACCAGTTTTCCCAATCCATGAATTGATCATACTCATAGGCGGCGAATAGGTTGATATTGTCGTCGCTGCGTTTCTTGTCGTAGATCGGGTTGCTCGCATCGTAAGAGCGTTGGTTGTAACCCGCTGTTAGTGCGTACTTGTGACGCCCCATGCCACCAAACAAGCTTACCTCACCACCGAATTGGTCGTAAGATTCAGCTTTACCATCAGCATCACGTGTTTGATAGATGACGGATGGAATAAGCATCATGGTACGACTAAGTGGCAGGCGATATTGACCTTTCAAGTAGAGAGTATTGGCATCTCGTTTGAGCTCTTGATCTTGAATATCATCCTTGTCGACATCTTTGGTCGCATAGGCCATGTCTAGCGAGAAAGCTGAGCCCGCAATGTTGCTTAGCTTCAAACGAAACGCATTGCCAGTTTCATCGGTCTTGGTGCGAGCTGATGTGGTGTTGTATGGATCAGCCCAAGTTTCACCAGACATAATGGTTGGCAGCAGTGAAGCGTCGATCACCATGCCTGACTCAAGTTGGTATTTGTAACCGACTTCGAGAACTACAGTACCTGTTGCTACATCATCTCGCGCGGTACCTGTGTATACCTGATGGTTTAGCTTTTCACCAAAGGTATAAGCAACACTACCTAAAGGAGCAACCAGAAAAGAGCTTTCCGAAGAAGCCTTCTGATCTGTGGATGAAAGATTGCTATCAGCATCGGTATTAAAGTTCGAGGTGGAAGAGGTAACCCCGGTATTGAGAGAGATTTCACCACTGAAACCTTGTTGGTCTGCAAGCTTGGCAAAAGCGGGAGAAGCCGCAACGCTCAATGCCAAGAGAGTTATTTTTATTTTCATTCAAGGGCTCCTTGCCCACCGGTTCTTAGGACGGGTTATTAATAGCAGTAAAGCTTTAAACTTCCAGGTTAATTATTTATCAATAATGATTTTTGAACTAGCAAAAAAAAGGAAGCCGAAGCTTCCTTTCATCAATGGCTTACTTCTTTAATAAGAAGTTCACGAGCTCGAAGTACTCATCAAGAGAGTTGATACCTTGAGCTTCTACTAGGTAGCGGTTGTTAACCACAACAGCGGGTACACCTGAAAGGCCGCTGTCTTTGAATGCTTTGTCGAAGCGACGAACCATAGAATCTACAGCAAAGCCGTTATACGCAGCATCGAATTTCTTCGCATCAACGCCTTCGTCTAGGAAGATTTGACGCAGTTCTTCTTCATCACGTGGTGGCTTGTTCATTGTGTGGATGCGGTTAAACATCACTGGCACCATTTTATCTTCAACTTTCAGTGCAATCATTGTCGCGTAAGCTTTGCTCATTGGCAGACCCATGTTGCCACCCATGAATGAAACATGGTTCTTCTGTAGCTTAGCGTCTTTAGGTAGCTGTTGTTTTAGCTGCTGGATGATTGGCTCAAAGCTATTACAGTGTGGGCAGTAAAAAGAGAAGAACTCTGTCACCATTGGTTTTTTGGATGCTTCTAGGTCGAGAACTTTGTAGTGTTCACCTTCGTTAAATTTCGCAGCGTGAGCGGTAAGGCTCAACATGATCAATGAGA
Organism: Vibrio sp. 10N.222.55.C6; assembly: GCF_041473395.1. Lineage (NCBI taxonomy): Bacteria > Pseudomonadati > Pseudomonadota > Gammaproteobacteria > Vibrionales > Vibrionaceae > Vibrio > Vibrio sp. 10N.222.55.C6. Next base: position 20,611 of record NZ_JBFRSD010000008.1, on the reverse strand, counting down.
AAAATGCGAATAGCTTTTTCATTTATCCAATCTCCATTATGTTTGAATTTTTATCTAGTTGTATGTTGCGATTGCTGTTACCACTGAGGCATTAACGAAAGTGGTGGCTCTTGCAGGGTAGCAATTTGCTCTTTACAAGCAAGTACTTGTTGCTCCCAATATTTCGGATCATTAAACCACGGGAAGGCCAGAGGAAACGCAGGATCGTGCCATCGTTTCGCCAACCATGCCATGTAATGCACCATACGTAGACCGCGTAGTGGTTCGATTAGTTTCAGTTGTGCGGTATTAAAATCGCAAAACTCTTGGTAACTCTCTAGCAAAATATCCAGTTGCATCAGCTTATCTTGGCGCTCGCCATTGAGCAGCATCCACAGATCTTGTATCGCAGGGCCGTTACGTGCGTCATCAAGATCGACGAACATTGGCCCATCGCGCCACAAAATATTGCCAGGGTGGCAGTCACCGTGCAGGCGGATATTCTCAATGTTGCTCGGCCACTGGCTCTCTAGCTCTTTGATCAGAAGGTCAACGTCATTGAAGAAGGCATTTTCTAGGTGCGTCGGGATAAACTGAGAGTTCTCTAGAATCTTACGTGGCTGATAAAGGTATTCATCTAAGCTGATGGTCGGGCGATGCTGGAATGTTCTTCCCGCGCTGGCTTTATGAATACGACCAAGAAAGCGTCCTACGCCTTCCAATTGATCTAGATTGTCAACTTCATACTGTCTGCCGCCAACACTTTCAAATAGTGCAAATAGGTAGCCTTGGTATTCATGTAAGGTTGCACCGTTGATTCGCATTGGAGGCGCAACCGGCATCTCTTGCTCGATAAGCTCGAGTGCGAAGTCATGCTCTTCTTGGATCTGTGCCTTGTTCCAGCGTTGCGGACGATAAAACTTAACGACGTAGCGCTTACGGTCTTCATCGGTGAATTGATACACCCGGTTTTCGTAGCTGTTGAGAGCGAGAAGCCCGGATTCAGCACGAACTCCAATGCTCTCCAGTGCGTACCACATGAAGTCAGGAGTCAGGTTATCAAAGTTAAAGGCTTGCATCGTCATAGAATAAAAAAGGCTCATTACTGAGCCTTTTTCCATTTATTGGGTTGTTATACCAAGCACTACGGTGCGGGTATCAGAGCTTCTTGATAAAGCGGCTTTCGACTTCCATCGTAAACTCTTCATTATCCGAGAGTATAAACTGAATTGTCGAAACTGGTGAGCTCAGTTTTTCTGGGTCGGCGCCCAAACTGATAGGTAGGTTCAAAACCTCGCCTGGATCGACAGTAATCGTCTGTTTACCATACCAGATAGAATCGGGCAGTCCGCTAACATCGAGTTTGTATTCTTGCTCTTGTTGAGTCTTGTTGATCACTTTCAAGGTGTAGGTGTTTTCAACCAACCCTTGGTTATTGACTCTAAACAGTTGGTTTCGGTCACGCAGAACACTTAGGCCGGCAGGATCAACGCTCGCGATTTGGGCGAAGAACAAGCCCAGCATCACGATCAAGATAGCGCCATAGCCCAACAGCTTGGGACGCATTACCTTGGTCGAGTGACCTTCAAGTCTGTGCTCGGTGGTGTAATTGATCAGGCCTTTCTCATAGCCCATACGCTCCATCGTGTTGTCACAGGCATCAATACACGCGCCGCAGTTAATACACTCGTATTGCAGGCCGTCACGGATATCGATACCCGTAGGGCACACTTGTACACACAGATTACAGTCAATACAGTCGCCTAGACCAAGCTCTTTTGGATCGGCTTTACGAGAGCGAGGGCCACGGCTTTCACCACGTTCTGTGTTGTAACCAACGATGAAGGTGTCTTTATCGAACATTGCCGACTGGAAACGCGCGTAAGGACACATGTGCAGACAAACAATTGAACGCATCCAACCCGCATTGGCATAAGTACATCCAGCAAAGAACAGTACCCAAAACACCGGCCAGAAAGACGAGTTAAAAGTAAAGAAGCCAACCACTAACTCTTTGATTGGGATGAAGTAACCAACAAAGGTTAAGCCCGTCGCAATGGCAATCGCCCACCACGCAATGTGTTTGAGGGTTTTTCTGAGGATTAAATTGCTCGTCAGTTTGCCCGAGTCTTGTTTTCTTCGCTTATTGGCAGCGCCTTCTAGCTTCTCTTCGAACCAGATATACATGAAGGTCCAGACGGTTTGTGGGCATAAATAGCCACACCAGACACGGCCTAAGAAGGTGGTTATGAAAAACAGGCCAAACGCGGCAATCATAAATAGGATCGCGAGTAGGGTCAGATCTTGCGGGTATAAGGTGGTGCCAAAGAAGTTGAACTGTTGGCTGCCGATATCGAGCAAGATCGCTTGACGTTCACCAAAGGGAATCCATGGGATAAGCGCAAAAAGTAAAAGTAAGAACCAACCGCCATAGCGACGCAGTTGTTGGAATTTACCTTTGCTTTCTCGAACATAGATTCGGTTACTTGGGTTAAATCGATCTCCATTACCTTTATGTGTTTTCGGGTTAAAGGTTTTAGGAGTCACATCTTTGATATCGATTTTATCCTGACTCATGGACTATCCTTTTTGTGGCTTGTTTGCCCGGTTAAGTCGGGCATGACGACATTACTTGAAAGTATGGTTTAGAGAACCTGTTGAAATTGAGCTTGGTGCATTTGTTGTTATCGCACTCACTCTTATTATTTTAGAAGATTCTTATGGATGGCGATTATAGCGACAATCTTGTTCTCATTTCTTTAACGCTATCAACCTTTAACAACAAAAGTCATAACAGTTGTGACGAAAAAATAGCGAACAGAAACAAAAAAGCGACCTGGTGGTCGCTTTTTAAAATTGAGTGTTTTATCTATACGGCAATTGAGCTCTAAACTAACGGGCGACTAAAGAAGGCCACGTGCTTTTAGAATTGCGGTTTTGAAATCATCTTCTTGGTCTTTTTTCAGGCCCGGGATCATCTCATCTTTTTCGCTGTTGCGCATTTTTAGGTGATAGATAAGAACATCGTCAGTCAGTTCTTCAAGCTTGCCTTGGTAGCCCGCTTCTTTTGATAGCTTAATGATGAACTCTAATAGGTTAAGCTCTTGATCTTTCTGCCACTCAGGCTCCATCAGTTCAAGCAGTTCTTCAATGCGGTGACACTTCATACTTTATTTCTCCACAAATTTTATAATGATTTGTGGCTAAGGTATCAAATCGGGTAGGGAATACCAATGTGTAAACACATTTCAAGATGGGAGCGGGCAAGAAAAAAGCGCAGTAAAAACTGCGCTTTTTGTTAAGCGGCTTTAATCACTTTCGTTGTAGTCGGTGCTAATAAAGCAGTCTTTTCAACTAGAGTCATTGTAGGAGCCAATTTCTTAGCCGTTGGAGCAGCAACAAAGCCACTACGACGACGCATCGCACTACGGTTGGTGTGCGAGAACCTGACAGCTGTTGGGCGCATTAATTTACCTAACGGTCAGGCATATCCATTGCCAATCTAATGGCCTGATTTACCATGAGCTCCACCTCAATTGCTTGAAGCGTCACTCGTCTGGCTTTCGCCAATCCGAAGAATAAATCAGGATAATGATATGCATGCATATCAAGGCTTAGATTATCACTATCTAAGTTATCGATCGACGCCTGAGTGATAAATAGACGATATTAGAGCTAAAATAGTGTGAGCAGTATATTTGAGTTTGAACCTCTTTCAGGCTTAAGATGATGCTTTAAAGGAGGTGCATATGTCGTTCTTAAAGAAAACGTTAGCAAGTTTTGGAATTGGATCTGCCAAGGTGGATTCTGTATTGCAACAGGAAGTGCTTTATCCAGGCAAGAAGGCGAGCATTATTGTGCATGTCTATGGTGGCGCTCAGCCACAAGAGATCGACAATATCGATCTCAACTTGTGCTGTCGTTACGTCAAAGAAATTACTATGAATTCGCAAAGGCAAGAGGGCGGTCAAACACGTCGAATGCACCAGACATACTCGTTGGCCAAATGGAGCCTGCCGTATGCCTTTGTTATTCAGCCGGGTGAAACCCGTGATTTTGAATGTGAGTTTGATGTCCCGCTGAACACACCTGTCACGATTGGTGATTCAAAGGTGTGGCTAGAAACCGGGCTCGATATTGCGATGGCGATTGATCCATCGGATAAAGACATCTTAACGGTGCGCCCTGACGCACTCCTCGATGGTATTTTTAACGAGCTTGAAGCTCAAGGGCTGCGTATTCGCCAAGTGGAGTGTGAAGCGGTAGAAGGCTTTGAACTGCCATTTGTACAAGAGTTCGAGTTTGTTCCTACCACTGGTCCATATCATGGCCGTTGGCGTGAGCTTGAGGTTGTAGCTCATCGTGATGAAACTGAGCTTAAGTTGTGGTTTGAGATAGACCGTAATCGCGATGGTGCAAAAGGCATGTTGGCGAGCTTGTTAGGCATTGGCCAACTGCAGCGTCAATTGAGTGTGCCATTGGATACGTCACCACAAGATGCGGGCAAGATGGTACTTGAGTATCTAGACAACGCATCTTAGTTAGCTCTTTGGTTCTGTAGCTTTAGAGACCTTAGCTTCATCACACCGTTTAGGCGTTATTAATGTCATAAAAGATGTCATAAAAATTTAAGCTTACACGTGTAAGCTTAATGTGCAATACTAGGCAAATCGAACATTTACTCTAGTAGGATAATCATGTCTGCATCATCGGCGAGCGAATACAGTGACATCGAAGAACGCGCCAATGCGATAACCCATGGCTTGGGTGTTGTGCTTGGCGTGGTTGGTTTAATCCTGCTGCTGATTCGTGCGTTTGACCATCAAGCCGACATACTGACTATTGCGAGTATGGCGGTATATGGCAGCAGTATTATCCTACTCTTTCTCGCTTCCACGCTTTATCACTCGATCACCACAGAAAAAACCAAGCGTTTATTGAAAACCCTCGATCACTGTGCAATTTACTTACTCATCGCAGGTAGCTACACCCCGTTTTTATTGGTTGGCTTAAGAACCCCATTAGCGATGGGCTTGATGGCGGTTATCTGGGGAATTGCGCTGGTCGGTATCATCATGAAGATTGCCTTCGTCTACCGATTTAAGCGTCTATCGCTGTTCATTTATTTAGCGATGGGCTGGTTGTCGTTGATTGTGGTGTATCAACTGGCGATGAATATCGAGATGGGCGGCTTGGTGTTATTGGCGCTCGGCGGCGTGATCTACTCGTTGGGCGTTATTTTCTATGTGGCCAAACGCATCCCTTACAACCATGCCATCTGGCACTTGTTTGTTTTGGCGGGCTGCGCTTGCCATTTCTTCGCTATTTATTTGTACGTGACTCCGGTTTAGCGAGCCAGTACCTCAGTAATCTCTGCTTTAATCTGATATTCAGGGTGTTGTTCTAGGTCGAGCTTGATTAGCTTGCCTTCTTCACCCGTCTTTGGTCGCAGATATGTGTCGGCCATTCGTTTGATTGATTTCCACACTGCAACTTCTTCTTCTGCCAACAACTCACCTTCTGCAGTAAATACGCTGATGTTAAGTGATACCAAAATAACCGCTTGAGTGCCTTGGTTGGTGATGGCTGTCGGAATTATAAGCTCACCATCTTCATAGCGACTTGCACCCAGTACAACATCCACTCCTGACTGAGACAGCTGTAAGCTTGGCTTCTTACTATCAACCACAATTGTAGTGCCACGCGTGTTCGTTGCGACAGGTACGGCTACGACAGGGGCTGCTGCAATAGGCGCTTCGATCTCTGATGTTGTCGCTGCTGTTTCCGTTTGCTTCGGTGCCACGTATTGCCAAGTAAAATCATCTTTGAGTAACACTTGTTTTCCATCAGGCAGTGTGACCATTTGATCAGCAAAGGCAGAACTTACGAATACTGAGTTTGCGAGCAATGCGCTAGCGAGAAGTACGTATGATTTCATCTGTGTTTCCTTGATTTTGTGCTTGGTTAACGTCGCCAAAAGGCTGGGAAAAATAGAACAATGAGCGTCAATATCTCGAGTCGCCCCATCAGCATTCCTAAGCTTAGCAACCATTTAGCGGCGTCGGGCAGTGGAGCAAAGTTCCCGGTTGGACCGATAACGCTGCCCATACCAGGACCAACGTTGGCAACGGCTGTGATAGCGCCAGATATACTGGTTACAGGATCAAGCCCCATCGCGCTCAAGCCACCTGCAATTAAGATAATCGTAATAAAGAACATCAAACCAAATGCGACTAGTGAACGCACAATATCGTCATTCACCGGTCGCTGATTGTAGCGTTGAACAAACACGCCCGACGGGTGAATCAGTTTCATCATCTGCTTATGAAGCATGGTCATCGCGATCTGGAAGCGGAAGATCTTGATACCACCAGAGGTTGAACCTGAGCACGCGCCCGCCATCATTAAAAAGGCAAACAGCGTGGTAGGCAAAGCGCCCCACGCGGTGAAATCTTCTAAGCCAAAACCGGTTGTGGTTACGACTGACACAATATTGAACATCGAAACACGCATCGCATCCATGACCGTGTAGCCATCTCTAACCACCAACCATGTCGATATCACGGCACTGGTGACTAAGAATAGATAGGTGAAACCTCTCACTTGCGCGTCTTTGTAGAGGATTGAGAGTTTTCTGCCACGCAGTGCGCTAACGAACAGTAGGAACGGCAGACCACCAAGGAACATGAACAGGATTCCCACCCAGTGAGCACTGTTAGAGAAGTGGTTCATCGAGCCATCTGATGTTGAGTAACCACCCGTAGACAGTGTTGTGAAGGCATGATTGATCGCGTCAAAGATGCCCATGCCTGCAAAGAGATAGCTAATGATGCACAAGCCAGTCAGAACCAGATAAACCGCCACGATGTTCTTCGCGACCGTTTTTGCTCGTGGGCTGCTTTTATCTGACCAGTCGGATGATTCGGTTTGGAACAGGCGCATACCACCGACGTTGAGCATTGGCAGAACCGCTACCGCCATAACGATGAAGCCGATGCCACCTAACCATTGCAATATAGAACGCCACAACAGAATGCTTGGTGCCATGCTGTCTAAGCCGCTTAATACGGTTGAGCCTGTTGTGGTGATACCAGACATGGTTTCAAAATAGGCGTCAGTGAAGCTGATGTGGTTGATGAAGACAAACGGCAGTGCAGCAAAGGCACTGGCTATCGTCCATACCAGAGAGGTGATCAGGAACATGTCCCGCACCCCAAGTCGGAACTTAGCTGAACGGCCTAAGCTCAAGCAGATGAACGCCACAATGTGCGTGATCACTACCGATTGACCAAACTCGAGGAAGCCACCGGTGCCTGTGAAAAAGGCAACCAATGTGGGGATGTACATGAAAAGGGCGAGTTTTGATAACACTAACCCTATCACTAATAATATCGGACGAAAGTTGACCATAGCTTAATAGACCATAGCTTTAATTGATTACAGCTTTGTGCCGGAGCGTCGTTCTCACAAGAAGAAGGTTGCGAGAAGATACTTACGAGAACAAGGCTATAAGAAGAACGGGCTCGGTTGGAATAGAGACTCAACATCAGGTACGTATTTCTTGTCCACTAGGAACATCACTACGTGGTCATCTTGTTCGATTACGGTTCTATCGTGCGCGATAAGTACTTCTTCTCCGCGAACAATCGCACCAATAGTGGTGCCCGGTGGTAGCTTGATGTCGCCAATCGCTCGGCCAACCACTTTCGATGTGGTTTCGTCACCGTGAGCAATGGCTTCGATCGCCTCTGCAGCGCCGCGACGTAGAGATGATACGTTAACAATATCAGCACGACGAACGTGAGTAAGCAGCGCAGAAATGGTCGCTTGCTGTGGAGAGATAGCAATATCAATCACGCCACCCTGAACAAGGTCTACGTAAGCACCACGCTGAATCAGTACCATTACCTTCTTGGCACCCATTCGCTTCGCCAGCATTGCTGACATGATGTTGGTTTCATCTTCATTGGTTAGGGCAATGAACACGTCCACTTGATCGATGTTCTCTTCGGTTAGCAGCTCTTGGTCTGCCGCATCGCCACAGAAGACGATGGTGTTTTCTAATTCTTCAGACAGCTTTTCGGCACGAGTGTAGCTGCGCTCGATAAGCTTGATGCTGTAGCTCTGCTCAAGGCGTTTTGCCAAGCTTGCACCAATGTTACCACCACCGACAATCATGATGCGGCGGTACGGTTTCTCTAGGCGTTGTAGCTCACTCATTACTGAGCGGATATGGTTACTCGCTGCCACAAAGAAAACCTCATCATCGGCTTCAATGATGGTGGTGCCTTGTGGGCGAATAGGGCGACCTTGACGGAAAATAGCGGCAACACGGGTATCAATGTGCGGCATGTGCTCACGCAAAGCAGACAGTGCGTTACCCACCAGTGGACCACCGTAGTAGGCTTTTACTGCTACTAGGCTAACCTTCTGTTCAGCAAAGCTCACAACCTGCAGTGCGCCTGGGTATTGAATCAGGCGCTCGATGTAGCTGGTCACTAGTTCTTCGGGTGCGATCAGGTGATCGACTGGGATGGCACCTGATTTGAATAGCGCTTCTTTCTCTTCTAGGTATTGAGGAGAACGAATACGAGCAATTCGGTTCGGCGTATTGAAAAGAGAGAAAGCAACCTGACACGCAGCCATGTTGGTTTCATCCATGTTAGTTACGGCAACCAACATGTCGGCATCTTGCGCACCCGCTTCACGTAGTGTGTTTGGGTGGCTGGCATAACCGTTTACAACCCTAAGGTCGTACTTATCCTGAAGTTCACGAAGTCGGTCAGCATTACGGTCGACAATGGTGATGTCGTTGTTTTCACCAACCAGGTTTTCAGCAAGGGTACCGCCAACTTGTCCAGCACCTAGGATAATGATCTTCATAGCCTTTCTCTTTTCTTTACCGTGGTAATTCTAGTTATCTAACTTTGTTTTGATAATGCACTAGAAAGAAACAGCGGCTAAGAAATAAATTCTTAGCCGCTGTTAGTTGTTATGCCTGTTTTACTAGAACTGCGTAGTAGAAGCCATCCATATCTTCTTCTCCAGGTAGTATTTGACGACCCGGATTTTCGATATCAGACCCAACCAGCGTTGCATTTTCAGTACGTGCTAGGAATGCTTTCACTTGCAGCACGTTTTCTTGCGGCGTGATAGAACATGTCGCATAAACCATGGTGCCGCCTTCTTTCAGCTGACGCCACATTGCATCCATAATCTCGCTTTGCAGTTCAGCCAGCGCATCAATGTCAGACGCACGACGTAGCCACTTGATGTCAGGGTGACGGCGAATAACGCCAGTCGCTGAACAAGGTGCATCAAGCAGAATACGGTCGAACTTATCACCCATCCACCACTCTTCAGGGTAGCGAGCATCACCACAAATTACGTCGGCACGCAGTTGCAGGCGCTCAAGGTTATCGTAAACGCGGTCTAGACGTTTGATGTCGCAGTCAATCGCAACCACTTCAGTATCTTGAGTGTGCTCAAGAATGTGTGCCGTTTTACCACCTGGTGCAGCACAACAATCTAAGATCAGCTCACCATCTTTTGGTGTTAGGTAATCAACCGAAAGCTGAGCGGCAGCGTCTTGCACTGATACCCAACCTCTGTCGAAGCCAGGAAGCAAAGTAACATCACAAGGTGCAGCTAATTTTATGGCATCAGCAGCTTCAGGGTGCAATGTGTATTCAATGTTTTCGTTTTTAAGCAGTTCAACATACTCGTCACGAGTGTGGTGTTGGCGGTTAACGCGCAGCCACATTGGTGCCTTACTGTTGTTTGCTTCAACCAGTTGCTCCCATTGATCTGGGTAGCTCTCTTGAAGCATTTTTAGAATCCAGCTTGGGTGGCCGTATTTGCCTGCATTGTGGCTAACGGCTTTCTCGTCTAGTTCTTCTTGGTCACGTAGGTAGCTACGTAGTACAGCGTTGATCAAACCACTCAGGCTTGGACCACGCAGTGTTTTAGTACCCTCAACCGTTTCAGCAACCGCAGCATGCGAAGGGATACGCATAAAGCTTAGTTGGTAAATGCCCACCAAGATTAGGTGGTGGAATACACGCTTTTTACCTTTAAGTGGGTTTTCCATCAGTTCGTTAGCGATTGACTCTAAACGAGGCAGGTAACGAAGTGCGCCGTAGCAAATCTCTTGCAGTAGAGCATGGTCTCGCGGACGGATCGTTTTTTGAGCCGCAGGGAGAGCGTGTGAAAGAGAGTGGCCTTTATCGACAACTTGGAATAGGACATTTGCAGCAGCAGCGCGAACATTCATGAGGGGTACCGAATATTTATTTGAATACATGAGGGCATCTCTGCCCTCGTAAAGGTTTTCTTAGCTGCGTAATTAGCAGCTTTAAAAGCGGATTAAGAAAGCTGTGTACCAACTTCAAACCAGCTTGCACGTGAGTTCAAGATATCCTGAACTGACATGGCTTTTTTACCTGGAACTTGCAGCTGTTCAAGAACAAGTACGCCTTGCCCTGTCGCTACGTAGATACCAGTTTTATCCGCTTGCAGAATTGTACCTGAAGGCTTATCAGAAGTTTGCTCTGCCACACGGCTTTGCCATACTTTGATGCTGTTCTCAGCAGCTTCAAAGTGGCTCATTGGCCATGGGTTGAAGGCACGAACGCAGCGTTCAATATGCGCAGCTTCATCACTCCAGTTGATACGCGCTTCTTCTTTGCTTAGCTTCTTCGCGTAGTTCGCAAGCTCATCGTCTTGCTTTTCTGCAACTGCTTTGCCAGAAGCGATGTCCGCTAGACATTCAACAAGCGCGTCAGGGCCAAGACCCGCTAACTTCTCGTACATTGATGCGCTAGTATCTGTCGCTTCGATAGGCAGCGTTGCGATGCTTAGCATGTCGCCAGTATCTAGGCCGATATCCATCTGCATGATCGTCACGCCTGTCTCTTTATCACCTGCCCAAATAGAGCGTTGAATCGGAGCAGCACCACGCCAGCGCGGTAGGATAGAGCCATGTACGTTGATACAACCTAAGCGAGGCGTATCTAATACAACCTGCGGAAGCAATAAGCCGTAAGCGACAACAACCATGATGTCAGCGTTCAATTCAGCTAGCTCTTGCTTAGCCTCATCTGACTTGAAGTTTTCTGGTTGGTAAACCGGAATATTGTTTTCAAGTGCGATGTTTTTTACTGGGCTCGCAGTGAGTTTTTTACCGCGGCCTGCTGGGCGATCTGGCTGTGTGTAAACAGCAACAACTTCATGCTCCGAAGACAACAACGCCGCCAAGTGACGGGCGGCGAAATCCGGAGTACCTGCAAAGACAATTCTTAAAGACTGACTCAAGGTAGGCTTCCTTCTAATTTAGTAATAGCAGCGGTTATTAACCTTGTTTCTCGTTGAAACGTTTAATCTTCGCTAGCTTATCTTGGATACGTTTACGCTTTAGTGGCGATAGGTAATCAACAAACAACTTGCCTTCTAGGTGGTCAAGTTCGTGCTGAACACAGATAGCCAGAAGGTCGTCAGCGTCGAATGTGAATTCGTTGCCGTCACGGTCTAGTGCTTTAACCGTTACTTCTGCAGCGCGAGGTACTAGAGCTCGAGCGCCTGGTACAGATAGGCAGCCTTCTTCGATTCCATCTTCGCCGCGCTTCTCAGTAATTTCAGGGTTGATAAGCACCATTGGCTCATCACGTGTTTCTGAAATATCGATAACAACGATGCGTTGGTGGAAATCTACTTGCGTTGCCGCAAGGCCGATACCTTCTTCGTCGTACATGGTTTCAATCATGTCATCAACGAACTTTTGAATCTCTGGGGTAACTTCTTTTACCGGTTTCGCCACGGTACGTAGACGATCATCTGGTAATGTTAATACTTGTAATACAGACATATACACTCGAAATATTGAACTGTGCCGAAACAGCTTAAACCTTGTTGGCTCAATTCTAGACATTTTAGAGGTCAAATGACAGCATCCTGAAGGTAATTCTCCAATCAGATGTCATATATTCAGACCAAGGAACCTAGGTCATGCGTCATTTATTGCCTGCTTTATCTCTTATTTGTGCCTCGATTTCGTTCGCCGCTACGGCTGAAAATAGTGAGCAACCTTTAACCATTAAACAGGGCGCACCTGAGGCGTATGTGGTGGTTAAGGGCGATACTTTGTGGGATATCTCTGCGATGTATCTCGATAGTCCATGGTTGTGGCCAAGGTTATGGCAGGTCAATCCAGAGATAGAAAACCCTCATCTCATTTATCCCGGAGATAAACTGTCTTTGGTTTGGATTAATGGCGAGCCTGTATTGAGCCTCAAGCCTGTTATCAAGCTTAGCCCTAAGATTCGTGTCTCTGAGAAGAAAGCAGTACCTACCGTCAATGAAGGGCTGGTTTTGCCATATTTACAGTCTGATCGCTTGGTAGAGCAGCAAGATATCGAATCAGCGCAACGAGTATTAGGTACCAGCGATGGCAAACGCTTCTTATCGGGTGTAGAACGGTTATTTATCTCAGGTAACCAACAGCATCAAAAGTGGGGTATCTACCGCGCAGTTGAAACCTACCAACGGCAGCAACCCCAAGCAAGTATGACCTCTTTGCGTTTGGTCGCCACGGCGCGCTTAAAAGAAGTGGATGCTGAGTTCAGCAGCTTGCAGATAGACACTCAGCTGCAAGAGGTATTGCTGAACGACCTTGTGCTACCAGAACTTGGTGTTGATCAGGTGAAGCTCTCTACCACGTTTTATCCTGCACCTAGTGCGGCGGGTCAATTTGCTAATATCTTGGGCTCATTAGATGGCAGCCAATACAGCGCGAAGAATCAGGTGGTAGTGATCAACAAAGGTTCACAGGATAACCTTCGCCAAGGTTCTATGTTTACCCTCAGCGAAAGCGGTGCGGTGGTGTTTGGTAAGCAGGGTGAATACAGCTATAAAGAGTCTGCGGCGAGTAATAAAGTGCAGCTACCAAGTACCTCGCTCGGTAGCTTGATGGTCATTCGTCCTTATGAGTATTTTAGCCTCGCGTTGATCACTCAAAGTTCAAAGCCAGTAAGTAATGACATTGTGGCGGTATCGCCTTTGGACCTTGCAGTGACAGAAGAGGGAAGCGAGTGAATGAAGAGCAACTGATCGCTTGGTTAACGTTAAGTTATATTCCGCAACTGGGTGGAAAGCGTCTTGCTCGCCTACTCAGTGTTGATTCTCCTTTAAATATTGTTGGTTACTCAGGGCAACAGCTGCAAGCATTGGGTTTATCAACCAAACAAATCTCCTATCTAAGAGAACAGGCCCCAAGAGAGGTAGAGGCTTGTCTCGCTTGGCGAGCTAAACAATCCAACCATCACATCCTGACTCCGAGTTGCCCACATTATCCTAAATTGCTGAGTGAGATTGCTTCGGCGCCTACTGTGCTTTTCGTTAGAGGTAACGTTGAAAAGCTGATTGAACCTCAAATCGCGATGGTTGGCAGCCGTAATGCCAGTATCGAAGGTCTACAGACGGCGAAATCATTCGCTAAAGAGTTTGTACAAAATGGCTTGATCGTCACCAGTGGCTTAGCGTTGGGCATTGACGGCTATGCTCATGATGGTGCTTTGGATAAAGGAGGAGAGACTTTCGCGGTGCTGGGCTCTGGCTTAGATTCAATTTACCCTGCGCGGCACAGAAATTTAGCCGATAGGATCTGTGAAAATGGGGCGCTGATTTCAGAGTTTCGTCCAAGCGCCAAACCACGACCTGAACATTTCCCTCGCCGTAACCGTATTATAAGTGGGTTGTCGCTCGGAACTTTGGTGGTTGAGGCAGCTGAAAAGAGTGGTTCTTTGATTACGGCTCGCTATGCCATGGAGCAAGGCCGAGAGGTGTTTGCGCTGCCCGGTTCAATTCATAGCCCAACCAGTCGCGGAGGTAATAGCTTAATTAAAGCTGGAGCATGTTTAGTACAAAATGCTCAAGATGTTCTGATTGAAATAAAGAGTCTGTTAAACTGGTCTATAGATCAGCAGCCGAGCTTATTCGAACCTACGCCGAATGAGGGTGAAAATGAACAATTGCCATTTCCACAGCTGTTAGCTAACGTAGGATTAGAGGCGACACCCGTTGATATTTTGGCACAGAGAACCCATATACCTGTGCATGAAGTCATGATGCAGCTTTTAGAGCTTGAGCTCTCAGGGCATGTTGTTGCAGTTTCCGGTGGCTATATTCGAAAGGGGAGAGGCTAAGCTATGATGATGGACATACTGATGTACTTGTTTGAAACCTACATCCATAGCGATTCTGAATTGCAGGTGGATCAAGACGAACTTGAAGATGAACTTCTTCGAGCGGGGTTTCACCAAGATGATATTTATAAGGCTCTCCATTGGTTAGAAGACCTTGCTGCACTGCAAGATACCGATAACCAAGCGGCGATTACTATGTGCTCTAATACCTCGATGCGTGTTTACACAAGTAAAGAGATATCACGTATTAATATGGAGTGTCGTGGTTTCTTGTTGTTCCTTGAGCAGATCAACGTCCTCACGACAGAGATTCGTGAAATGGTGATTGATCGTGTCATGGGGTTAGAGACCAATGAATTTGAGTTGGATGATCTGAAGTGGATTATCTTAATGGTACTGTTCAATGTACCGGGTAATGAAAGTGCTTACACGCAAATGGAAGAGCTGTTGTACACCAAAGAGCAAGGTATCTTGCATTAATACAGGCTTATCATGAGTAGTAAGATTGATAATCAGCTTTTTTCAGCACATGAACATGCGTTAGAGCATGAACCATGTCCACAGTGTGGTGGGGAGCTTCAGCTTCGCCATGGTAAGCACGGCCCATTTTTAGGCTGTAAGCAGTATCCGAGCTGTGATTACATCAAGTCTCTTCATCAAAATGATGGTCATGTGGTGAAAGAGCTGGGCGTTCCGTGTCCTAAATGCCAAAACGAATTGGTATTAAGGCAAGGTCGCTTTGGGATGTTCATTGGCTGTAGCAGTTATCCAGAGTGTAATCACATCGAATCTTTGGACCAACCGAAAGAACAACCTGAAGAGCAGCCACTTGTTGCCTGCCCTGAGTGTGGTCGAGGCCACTTGGTTGAGCGTAAATCTCGCTATGGCAAAACCTTCTATGCGTGTGATAACTACCCTAAGTGTAAGTTCGCCGTTAATCAGCCACCTGTTATAGGTCGTTGTGAACAGTGCCAGTTCCCGTTGTTACTTGAGAAGAAAACAGCCAGTGGTACCAAGAAGCAATGCGCTGATCGCAAGTGTCACCACATTCAATCTCAATAACTCGATATTATAGACACAAAAAAACGGCGCTCACTGAGCGCCGTTTTTGTATCCAATAAACTTTTTATATCAATAAGCCAATGTAGGCTTACTTCATCTGCTCAGCAAACTCATGCACAGCAGGGTAGGCTTGCTTATCAAGAATCTCAGCCAATGAGCACAAAGCTCTTTGTAATTCTGCGTTGTAGTCAGCGCTCACGTTAATGTGACCCATCTTGCGACCTGCACGCTTTTCTTTGCCATACCAATGAACATGACAACCACCTTGAGCAAGAATAGCCTCAGGAAGAGTATCTTCGCCAAGAATGTTGATCATTGCGGTTGGACGAATCAGTTTAGTGCTACCTAGTGGCATGCCACACACTGCACGTAGGTGGTTTTCAAACTGACAAGTCTCTGCGCCTTGTTGCGTCCAGTGGCCCGAGTTATGAACACGTGGTGCAATCTCATTAACAAGCAGTGAACCTTGAACATCAAAGAACTCAAGTGCTAGCACGCCAACGTAATCTAAACGCTCAGCAATGGCAGTGAACATGGCTTTAGCTTGCTCTTGCAGTTCAATGTCATCAATGGCTGTTGATAAGCTCAACACGCCATCGGTGTGAACATTCTCAGCCAGTGGATACACTTGAACCTCGCCATTGGTATCACGAGCACCAACCAGTGATACTTCGCGGTCAAACGGAACAAACTCTTCAGCCACAATCGCTTGGTTGTCGGTCGCGGTAATGCACTCAGCCATTTCTGCCCAAGTCGCGTCAACATTGTCTAATGTCTTTAAGCGCCATTGGCCCTTGCCGTCGTAGCCGCCAAGTGTGCTCTTCAACACCATTGGTAAGCCAACGTGAGCAATTGCAGCGTCAAAGTCTTCGCGAGAGTTAACCACGTAGTACTTAGCATTCTTCACGTTCGCTTCGTCTAACAGGGCTTTTTCAAGACGACGGTCACCGCCAGCTTTGATTGCTTCTGTTGTCGGTAAGAACTTACCGCTGCGCTCACACACCTCAAGTACATCGTGAGGAATATGTTCGAATTCAGCAGTAATGACGTCCGCACGCTCAATCGCATTTTCTAAGCCGTTACCTAGAATCGCTTGCGTTAATGGGTGAACAATATTTTTGCTGCCAACATCAAAAGCAGAAATTTCAATATTCAGCGGTGCCCCAGCTAGGGACATCATGCGAGCAAGTTGGCCCGCGCCTAACACAAGAACATGCATGGAAATTAGTCCTCTGCAGGGTTTGGATTAGCCAAAACCGTTTCTGTTTGCTCAGAACGGAATGCTTCTACTTTTGCCATTACTTCTTCATTGTGTGTACCAATGATTTGAGCCGCTAGGATGCCTGCATTGGCAGCGCCAGCTTCACCGATAGCCAAAGTACCTACCGCGATACCTTTTGGCATCTGCACGATAGAAAGCAGAGAGTCCATGCCTTTCAGTGCTTTAGACTGAACTGGAACACCCAGAACTGGTACGCTTGTGAAAGCAGCAGTCATGCCCGGAAGGTGCGCTGCACCGCCAGCACCAGCAATAATTACTTTAATACCGCGCTCTTTCGCACTGGTTGCGTAGTCTGCAAGCAACTGAGGTGTGCGGTGAGCAGAAACCACTTTTGTTTCGTACGCCACGCCAAACTGATCCAACATTTCTGCAGCTAGCTTCATTGTTGGCCAATCAGATTTAGAACCCATGATAATACCGACAGTCATCTCAAACTCCTTCAGGTACGATTTAATTAGTGATTAGATATTTTGCGCGCATTATACGGGTAAAATTGCTTAAGGAAAACGTTTGCGTCAGTCTGAGTTGTTAATTGATACATTTTATAAACAAATAGCTTTAGTCACAGTGAATGATAATTTGTACACTTAGTGAGTTAGATAACTGAATTAATGAGGCAACCCGTGGATAACTTTCAACATACTTTGCAGGCATTACAACAAGGTGAAGTCATTGCTTACCCGACTGAAGGCGTTTTTGGGGTCGGTTGTGATCCCGATAATCCACAAGCCATCAAGAAATTACTCGACTTAAAACAACGACCGATCGAGAAAGGGTTGATCTTAATTGCTGCAAGTTACGAGCAACTGTTACCTTACATTGATGAAAGCCAGTTGACGGAAGAACAGTTGGTAACAGTGAAAGCGACATGGCCAGGTCCGGTCACTTGGATTATGCCAACCAGCAGCAAAGTTACTGACTGGGTAAGTGGTCAATTTGATTCCATCGCGGTACGAGTGACTGATCACCCTTTGGTTCAAAGAATGTGTAATGAGTTTGGTAAGCCGTTAACCTCTACCAGTGCTAACCTGACCGGCGAGCCGCCTTGTATGACGACTGAAGAAGTTAAGCAGCAACTTGGCCAACATTTGGTGGCTATTTTAGAAGGTCAAACGAGTGGTCGTGAGAAGCCAAGCGAAATTAGAGATGCAAAAACGTCGAAAATATTAAGACAGGGCTAAACCCTGCAAAGGAAGTAAGATGTCAGCAATTGATAAAGAAGCAGTAAAACAGTTTTTACTGAGTCTACAAGATTCGATTTGCCAGCAGCTTGAGCAAGCTGATGGTACTGCACTGTTTGAAGAAGATGCATGGCAGCGTGAGCCTGGCGAGCGCCTTGGTGGCGGTGGTCGAACTCGTGTGATGACCAACGGTGCGGTATTTGAGCAAGGTGGGGTTAACTTCTCTCACGTAGCGGGTAAGGCTATGCCTGCCTCAGCTACAGCTCATCGACCTGAATTAGCCGGACGTAAGTTTGAGGCGATGGGGGTTTCATTAGTTATCCACCCTAAAAACCCATATATCCCAACCTCACACGCGAACGTTCGATTCTTCATTGCGGAAAAAGAAGGGGAAGACCCGATTTGGTGGTTTGGTGGTGGTTTTGACTTAACGCCATTTTATCCTGTCGATGAAGATTGCCAATCTTGGCACCAAACAGCCAAAGATCTTTGTGCGCCATTTGGAGATTATGTTTATCAAGAGCACAAAGAGTGGTGTGATAAGTACTTCTATCTTCCTCACCGAGACGAAACACGTGGTGTTGGTGGGTTGTTCTTTGATGATCTTAACGAGTGGGGCTTTGAAAAGAGCTTTGCTTATATGCAGGCGGTCGGTGAAGGTTTTGCAGCCGCATACTTACCAATTGTAGAACGACGCAAACAGACGCCTTATGGTGAGCGCGAGCGTGATTTCCAACTTTATCGTCGTGGTCGCTATGTTGAATTTAACTTAGTCTATGACCGTGGCACTCTATTTGGTTTACAAAGCGGCGGTCGTACAGAGTCTATATTAATGTCGATGCCGCCATTGGCTCGCTGGGAATACCGCTACGAACCACAAGCGGGTTCACCGGAAGCTCTGCTTTATAGCGACTACCTAAAGCCTCGAGTTTGGTAGTTCTTCCTTCCTTATAGGGATAGTGATAGGGTCATCTATATAGATGACCCTTTTTTATTTCTGTTAGGTAAGGATATGACACAGCAAGTAGATCGTTATGCCGTTTTCGGTAACCCTATTGGGCAAAGCAAATCGCCATTCATTCACACATTATTTGCTCGCCAAACCAGACAACAACTTACCTATACAGCATTACAGCCAGAGCATGGTGAATTTATCACTGCGGCCAAAACATTTTTCAGTGAAGGTGGTCGAGGATGTAACGTCACAGCACCTTTTAAAGAAGATGCGTATCAGTTTGCCAATCGCCTAACTGAGAGAGCTGAACTAGCTGGTGCCGTAAATACCCTTAAGAAGTTAGATGATGGAGAGATCATTGGTGATAACACCGATGGTGAGGGCTTAGTTCAAGACCTGCTTCAACATCAAGTCACGCTAAAAGGAGCACGTGTTCTTCTTCTTGGCGCTGGTGGTGCTGCGAGAGGAGTGATTCAACCTCTTCTCGACCAAAAGCCACAACAGCTGGTGGTCGCTAATCGAACCAGCTCCAAGGCTGAACTTCTGGCTGAGATGTTTTCGTCGCATGGCAACATCAAGGGGATGGGGCTAAGTGATGTTAATGAAGGCTTTGATGTCATTATTAACTCTACCTCATCTGGTCTAAGCGGGCAGCTTCCTGAAGTGTCTGAGGTGATTTTCAATTCTACTAGCGCCGTTTATGACATGGTTTATGGATCTGGAACGACGGTATTCAATCAATGGGCATTAGATAATGGTGTTCATGCTGCTTATGATGGTTTGGGTATGCTAGTGGGGCAGGCAGCAGAAAGCTTTATGCTTTGGCGTGGTCTTCGTCCGGGAACAAAACAGATTTTAAGAGAATTACGTAAAAATCTAGAGATGTAATGGGGTGTTTATAAAAAATGAATCAATCAATTCTATTTCCTGATATCCAAGATTGGGATGAAGAGAGCCGAACAATCACGTTCCCAGCACAACAGTCGGGCGCATTGATTGAATGTGTCATGTCTATTGAGGAATTATCACGATTGGCAGGTAAAGATATAGAAGAAGGCGATCAAGCTTTAGTTATCTTTTCAGAGTTACGTTTCGATATTGAAGAGCTAGCGGAAGAGTTAATAGAAGAAGAGGAGTATGACTCCTCTAATCGGATTCAGATCAAAGCGCTTTAGACTGAAATTACAGAGTCTAGATAGTCATTTTTATTCTGAACGTAGTTGTCTGCAGACTTCTGTAGAAAGGCACGCTCTTTATCATTTAATGGACGAGCTTGTTTTACTGGGCTTCCTACATAGAGGTAACCGCTTTCAAGTACCTTGTTTGGTGGCACTAAGCTACCAGCACCAATCATCACTTCTTTTTGGATAATCACGCCATCCAACACGATCGCTCCCATACCAACAAGTACACGATCCTCAATAGTGCAGCCATGCAGCATTACTTTATGCCCGATAGTGACATCATTACCTATTAAGAGAGGATAACCGTCAGGGTTTTCAGCATTCTTATGGGTGACGTGCAAGACACTACCATCTTGGATATTCGTTCTCTCTCCAATATGAATGTGGTTCACATCCCCTCGAGCTGCAACCAAAGGCCACACGCTAGAGTCGTTACCGATTTTGATATCACCAACCAGTACTGAACTGGTATCTATATAGACACCTTGCCCAATCTGAGGGGATATTCCTTTATAACTGCGTATTGAACTCATAAATCCTCCTTTATATAGGCACCTTAAGCCCTTAATTAAGAGGAATACTAGTGAAAATGGGGTGTTTTGAACAAAAAACGCTCGAACAATCAAAAAAGTAAGAAAAACTTCAAAAAGGGCTTGCCAGTGTGATCGAAATCTCTATAATGCCACCTCGCTGACACGGGATGGCTTCGTAAGAAACCAAAACGAATCAGCAGGTCAAATTAGCCAAGCTAAGCGCTTGAAAAAAGTTTT
>NZ_JBFRSD010000007.1:0-153022 GCF_041473395.1 Vibrio sp. 10N.222.55.C6 | reverse complement strand
CTTTAACTGATCGGCATTACTCAACAATGAGCGCTTTAACTTCATAACAATGTCTAGTTCAGGCTTTCAGGCTTTCAGGCTTTCAGGCTTTCAGGCTTTAAAAGTACCTTAAACCAAGATTAGTGCGTAATGGAAACCGCGGTTAAGTCTTTATGCTTGTGATACATCGCGTGTTTGACTATCAGGTTCGCACTCACGCTATCCATTCCTGACACTTCAACGTAAGCCCCTTTTTTACGGAACTTGAACACAACCTTATCAAGCGCCTCGACCGAGGTATTATCTAAGAATGACGCATCCGATATATCGATGGTCACTAAAGAGGTCGCGTTGTCATAATCAAATAAGTCGACAAACGCATCTGACGAAGCAAAGAAGACATGGCCTTTTACTCGGTGAATGGTGTGCATTTCGTTTGTCACGACTTCATCGGATATAAACACCATGGATTTGCTGGCATGTGCATAAAACAGAGCCGACAGCACCACGCCAACCGCAACACCTATCGCTAAGTTATGAGTAAACACCACCACCGCCACGGTTGCTAGCATGGTTACATTGGTTGGCAGTGTGTGATCTTTAAGCTCAACAATGGAACGCCATGAGAATGTGCCGATAGAAACCATGATCATCACAGACACTAAAGCGGCCATCGGTATCAGCTTCAACCAATCAGAAACAAACACCACCATTAGCAACAAAACCACCCCAGCGATCATGCTGGACAATCGGGTTAAGCCACCTGATTTGATGTTAATGATCGACTGACCGATCATTGCGCAGCCCGCCATTCCACCAAAAAGGGAAGCCACGATGTTCGCAACGCCCTGCCCTTTACACTCATTGTTTTTATTGCTTTCAGTATCAGTCAGGTCATCGACTATGGTCGCTGTCATCAAGGATTCCAACAAGCCAACCAGAGACAGAGCAATCGAATATGGCAGGATGGTTGCAAGCGTCTCAAACGTGAATGGAATATTAGGAATCAAGAACACAGGCAGTGAATCGGGAAGCTTGCCCATATCGCCAATCGTTCTCACATCTAAGCCGAAGAGCAAACTAATGATTGTCAGGGTAACAATCGCGACCAGTGGAGAAGGTATTGCGCGACCAAACTTGGGGAAATAAGGAAGCAGATAAATGATCGCCAAACCCAAAGCGACTAACACGTAAACGCTTGAAGGGACGTTGATTAATTCAGGAAGTTGGGCCATGAAAATTAGAATGGCGAGCGCGTTAACAAATCCAGTAATCACCGATTTGGAAACGAAATTCATCAGGTTACCAAGCTTGAGATAACCAGCTGCGATCTGAATGACGCCAGCTAGAAATGAAGCGGCGAGTAGATATTCTAGTCCGTGCTCTCTCACTAAAGTGACCATTAGTAGCGCCATAGCGCCTGTTGCACCGGAAATCATTCCCGGACGACTGCCAACCAAAGCAGTGACGACACAAATACAGAACGAGGCATAGAGCCCTACTTTAGGGTCAACGCCTGCAATAATTGAAAATGCGATGGCTTCAGGGATCAATGCGAGTGCAACCACAATCCCAGATAATGAATCTCCTTTAACGTTTGATAACCAGTGTTTTTTTAAATAATTAAGCATGTAATTCTCTTTTACTTGTACAGCCAGTCCTGCCTTGTTGAGACATAATTTGATCGACTGTTTTTCTTGAATGAGCGAGCGCTCGAAAAGTGCGGGTGTAGAGAGAATGCAGGGGTTAAGGCGGCGTAATTAACACGTAGATATTAAACTCCTCTTGTACTTTAGTGGGAAATTAAGAAGGTGATCAAGTCCAAAATGACTGAATCCGCGCCAATATAGAGTGAGTCTCAACACAATCACACTCCCATTATTGAAAACAAAGGTTTCGATTACGCCATGCTCGTTCAGCAGCTCACATAGGGTGAAAGGTAAGGCTGACGCTAAGATCGAACAAAAAACACACCCTCAAACCTATTTATCGTCAGTAGACACAATATTTCTTTCACCAAGCAAGAATAAAGGTTGAAGCTGTCGGTATGACAGGTAATATGTTCAATCGATTTAAAAAGTTTATACAACTTAATGTTTCGGCTAATTATTGTGCAAATGTATATTTATTTGCAGCAATGCCAGAGACTTTGAGTTGAATTTGTCCCTCAATGGAGAATGAAATCAACATGACTTACGCGCCTGTAACAGACGTACTTGGCGGCAAGCTAGCGGTAGACAGTGAAGTAACTGTTCGCGGCTGGATCCGTTCACGTCGTGATTCCAAAGCTGGAATCTCTTTCCTTGCCATTTATGACGGCTCTTGTTTCGACCCGATTCAGGCCGTGGTTCCTAATAATCTTAATAATTACGAAAACGAAGTATTAAAGCTAACAACTGGCTGCTCTGTTGAAGTAACGGGTAAGATTGTTGAGTCTCCTGCGAAAGGTCAAGACTTCGAACTAGCAGCAACTGACGTTAAAGTTGTAGGCTGGGTTGAAGACGCTGACACTTACCCAATGGCTAAGACGCGTCACTCTATCGAGTACCTTCGTGAAGTTGCTCACCTACGTCCACGTACAAACGTGATTGGCGCAGTAGCACGTGTACGTAACTGTCTATCTCAAGCGATTCACCGTTTCTACCACGAGCAAGGTTTCTTCTGGACTTCTGCTCCGCTTATTACTGCATCTGATGCAGAAGGCGCTGGTGAAATGTTCCGTGTTTCTACGCTAGACATGGAAAACCTACCACGCACTGAAAAAGGCGACGTAGACTTCAACGAAGATTTTTTCGGTAAAGAGACGTTCCTAACAGTATCTGGCCAACTTAATGCTGAAGCTTATGCTTGTGCACTAAGCAAGGTTTACACGTTCGGTCCTACGTTCCGTGCTGAAAACTCAAACACAAGCCGCCACCTAGCTGAGTTCTGGATGGTTGAGCCTGAAGTTGCGTTTGCAGACCTTAACGATGTAGCGAAACTGGCTGAAGACATGCTTAAGTACGTTTTCGCTGCTGTTCTTGAAGAGCGCCGCGACGACCTTGAATTCTTCGCTTCTCGCATCGACAAGCAAGCAATTACTCGTCTAGAGCAATTCGTTGACGCTGACTTCGCACAAGTTGACTACACTGACGCAATCCAAATCCTACTAGACTCTGGTAAGAAATTTGAGTTTGACGTTGAGTGGGGCATCGACATGTCTTCTGAGCATGAGCGTTACCTAGCTGAAGAGCACTTCAAAGCACCTGTTATCGTTAAGAACTACCCGAAAGACATCAAAGCTTTCTACATGCGCTTAAACGACGACGGCAAAACAGTTGCAGCAATGGACGTACTTGCACCAGGCATCGGTGAAATCATCGGTGGTGCACAACGTGAAGAGCGTCTAGACATTCTAGACGAGCGTATGATTGCTATGGGTATCGACCCTGAGCACATGAGCTGGTACCGCGACCTACGTAAATACGGTACAGTGCCACACGCTGGTTTCGGTCTTGGTTTCGAGCGTCTAGTATCTTACGTAACAGGTATGGGTAACGTTCGTGACGTGATTCCATTCCCACGTACACCACGCTCTGCAAACTTCTAATTCGAAACCTATTCGATATTAAAAGTTAAGAACAAACAAAAACCTCCGCACTTGCGGAGGTTTTTTTATGTTCGGAATAAAACGAGTCCAGATGCTTCTGCGTGCCACTATCTGAGACTCATTATTTCAAAAGCTAATCCACATCTTGGTCGATAGCGTATTTTATTGCAAGACCGCAAATTGCCATCATAACGAATGGGATCGCGGCAGTGGTGTATTCCGCCCACGCCATATCAGCGAATGCTTTTGCCAGCAGTACGTGGCCGAGAATAAGCAGAAGCGCACACACAATAGCGACAATAATCAGCTTAACTTCATTTCCCATAGTCATTTTCAACATAACGGTATCTCCAATATTTGGTCTACCGTTATTGAATCACAACTCTTTGGTCAATTAGGCGTACAGTTACCCCACAAACAACCCGTACAGTTGGAATGATTGTCTTTTTTATGAGGGACTTAAGGTTTTACGAGTGCGTAAGTTGATGTGCCAGTTTGCCAAGCCAGATGAGCGCCTGTTCTTTCTCTTCTGTCAGTTCATAAGAGAAGTTCAATCGTATCGCGTTATCCACTCTGCCATGCTCACTAAACAGATCGCCAGATGCAACGCTAATACCTTGTTCGATAGCCAGTTGATGAAACTGTTGGCTGTCGAATTTTTCAGAAAAGCGAATCCATATCAAGTAACCACCAGCCGGCTCTTCAATCTCTATTGAATGCGGAAAGTACTGCTTAATGACATCGATAAATCGCTCTTTCCTGACGACAAGGTTTTTACGCAGTTTACGAAGGTGATTGTCGTAGCTTTCATGCGTTAAGAAATGAGCGACACCAAGTTGAACAGGAGCGCTACTCGATAACGTAGAAAGAAGCTGTAACTTTTGAATCGCGTCGTTAAAACGCGTGTTCACAACCCACCCTACTCGATAACCAGGACACAAACTTTTTGAATACGACCCACAAAGCAAGACGGAATCTGTCTTATCGAAGGCCTTTAGTGGCTTCGGCTTATGCCCTTCGTAATAAAGATCGCCATACACGTCATCTTCAATAATGTAGGTTCCATGCTGTTCTGCAATCTCTACCACACGGCGCTTTGCCTGTTCCGACAAACTGGTTCCCGTTGGGTTTTGAAAAGTCGTCATCAGCCAACACGCTTTAACATCTTGGTTTTGTAGCGCGTTTTCAAACTGCTCTATATTCAACCCATTGATTGGGCAGACGTCCACTTCGATCGGGTTAAGCCCGAGCCTCTCGACAGCCTGCAGAGCACCATAGAATGCGGGAGACTCAATCACGACGTTATCACCCGACTTGGTGACCGTTTGCAGGCTCAAGTTGAGCGCCTCCATAGCACCCGACGTAATCACGATGTCTTGATGATTAACCGTGATCCCTTGCTGCAGATAACGCTGTGCGATTTGCCTTCTCAAGGACTCACTGCCCGGTGGTAAATTATTTATCACACTCGCGCCAGTCATCTTCCTACCCGCGCTGGCAAGGTTTCGAGTCAAGGTAGGTAACGGGAAAAGGTCGGGATCTGGGAATGCAGAGCCGAAAGGAATCACACCTTCGGCTGAACTCGACTTCAAGAAATCAAATAAGCGGTCATTAATGGCTTTCTTTTCACTAACGAGTGGCTGTGCGTAGTCAACGCCGTCCAGCCTTGGCGCTACAAAGTAGCCCGACTGAGGTTTAGCGATGATCCACCCTTCGCTTTCTAGCAACTGGTAGGCTTGTAAGACAGTACTATTGCTGACGTTGTAATTTCGACAACTCATGCGTACCGAAGGGATCTTCTCTCCGGATCGCCACGTATTGTTGGCTATCTGAGTTCGAATATCCTTTGCAAGCTCTTCATAACGCGCCATCTAATTGTACTACCTAAAGAAATTCTGTGAGCCGGTGATTTTATCACTTACGCCAACAACTATTGCTGCTATCCATATGATCGCACCTAATTTCCACAATAGTGTGAATTGGTTCACAGATAACTTTGTAAGCTTTGCTAAGTTTGTACCCAAGGTAGGAGCTAAGTTGGCTTTCTACCTCAATAATTTGATGTAACCCAAAAACATGCGAGATAACAATGAAAAAAATAGAAGCAGACCAATTAAGTTATAAAGGAGAGTCAAACGGTGTTCACAGTTGGACAACACCGAGCGGTCAGCCATATTACTGGCACCCAGATTGGCTCCATATTGCTGAAGATGCGACAGGCTCACATCCAAAGCAAAAGATCGATGTCGAACAAGACCAAGCACCAACGGAAAAACACGCGGTGTCTGCTATTCTGAAACACATCAACCAATGGGCTGCAGACAAACTAGCGTCTCACCCTGAGATTGAAACCGGCTCAATCGAAGCTGAAATCAATCTCAAAAAGTAACGGGGTAAAGTAGATAGCAAACTCAATCACTCGCGATTCTAACCAGTACACAGACTGAATAGCCTCGAACCTCGACCGAGGCTATTCAAGTATCTTCATAAAAATGCTGCAATAACCCCCACCTAGCTAACAAATCTCTAACACAAACCAGTTTCTTGTATCAATCCACGAAAGCTATCGATAGAATTTCCGGTCTTATTCACGTCACTTATGCTAATCATTCGCAATTTTAAAGTCGTGAATCAATGAATGCGTAAATCTAATAAGAATGAGAACAAAGGCTTACCGATGGATACTTCAAATTACAATCAATCGCTAACGACTAAGTTATACGTCATTGCTGGCGTGCTGTTTGGCACCTATGGCAGTCGGGTGTGCCCTATGCTCGATAGCTTAACGACGTTAGAGATTTTCACACAAGTCAGTATTGTGTTTATCTTATTATGGCTCGCACGTCGTTACCCATTGGCGCAACATACCTTGGTCAAGCAAGGCCGATTCGCGCAACTCGATACCCTGCTATTTTTTGCTGCAAGTGTGCCTTTCGCGCTCTACTACAACTTAAGCTATGAATTCACCATAGATAGTAATTTGAAGGTGCTGTTTGGCATGAGTCTATTCGGCTTCTTTACCGGAACCATTCTTCAATTGAATGCCAAGCTCAGCCAAATGGATAAAATGGAGACGACTGGACAATTCGACTTCCAACTGGTTGGTGAAAGAAGTTCACTGGTCAAGCAGATGATAGGCTTGGTTATCGTGCTTCTGGTAACACTGACGACTATGTTGACGATGATTGCTGTCAAAGACATCTTCTGGCTAGAACACAACCCTGACCGCTTATTGGATGGCACCGGCAAGATCAGCGTGATCAAAGAGTTTATTTATTTGGCTGTGGTACTGGGTGGCTACGCGATAACCATCATGACGCTTTGGAGCAAGCTAATTAAGCGTATTCTCCTAAGCCAAGAGCACGCATTAAACAAAGTCACCAATGGCGAGCAAGGCGTTCGCTTACCTATTTTCGGCTACAACGAGCTTGGATCAATGGCATCTATGACCAATACCATGCTTGATAGCCTTGAAACCGCGCAAAACGAAGTGAAAACCACACGTGACGTGGCCATTGTGAGCTTATCGGCATTGGCTGAATCTCGAGACAATGAAACGGGCGCACATATCCTAAGAACTCAAGAGTACGTCAAGGTGCTCGCACAAGAGCTCAGCAAATCAGAAACCCACTCAAGCTTGTTAACTCCAAACTACATCGAGTTGCTCTACAAATCTGCGCCTTTGCACGACGTGGGCAAAGTAGGTGTTCCTGATAGTGTGTTATTGAAGCCGGGCAAATTGACGGACGAAGAGTTTGAGATAATGAAAGGTCACCCCGCGATTGGGGCTGAAGCGTTATCTATTGCAGAAAAGCAGTTGGGAAGTAGCTCTTTCTTAAGAGTCGCAAAGGAGATATCTCTCACTCACCACGAGAAATGGAATGGCAGTGGTTATCCTAATCAGTTGTCTGGTGAAGATATCCCGTTATCTGGCCGTTTGATGGCGTTGGCCGATGTTTATGATGCGCTAATATCGAAACGCGTTTACAAGCCAGCCTTTACTCATGAACAAGCCAAACAGATCATCTTAGAGGGCAATGGGACGCATTTTGATCCGCAAGTTATCCAAGCTTTTCTAGCAGTTGAACAAGCGTTTGTTTCAATTGCCGCGACCTACAAAGATGGCAAAAATGTAGCCAGTGAACTCGAGCGCGAAAGCTTTATTGCTCAACCAGCGTAATCTATTCAAAAACCACTAACTTCTTGCACTCTATAGGTTAATCCGTAGGGTGTTTTGTTATCAAATACCCTCTTTAGTCAATAAATCTGATTGAAATGGATTTTTTTTAGCCTTTCTGTTCACTTCGTATTGTCTTAAAAATTCCATACAGGTATAACTACCCATAGATACTATCCCCTCTCAATTGACATGGATGAAGATTATGTTTGAAAAAGTGTTAGCTGCTCCCGCCGATCCTATCCTCGGCCTTACTGAAGAGTTTAAAAAAGACTCTCGTGCAGAGAAAATCAACCTTGGTGTTGGCATCTACAAAAATGAAGATGGTCAAACGCCTGTACTTAAAACAGTAAAGAAAGCAGAAGCTGCACTTCTTGAAAACGAAAAAACCAAATCTTACCTAACGATTGAAGGTACGGCTGAATACGGTCTAGCGGTTCAGAAACTTCTTTTCGGTTCAGACGCAGAGATCGTTGCATCTCAACGCGCTAAAACAGCACAAGCTCCAGGTGGTACAGGTGCACTTCGCGTAGCGGGTGAATTCATCAAGCGCCAACTGGGCGATGTAAAAATCTGGATCAGTAACCCAACTTGGGCAAACCACAACGGCGTTTTCGCTGCTGCGGGTATCGAGACAGCTCAATACAGCTACTACAACGCTGAAACAAAAGACAAAGACTTCGCAGGCATGGTTGCTGACCTAGAGAAAGCTTCTGAAGGCGATATCGTTCTTCTTCACGGCTGCTGTCACAACCCAACAGGTATCGACCCAACAACTGAAGAGTGGGAAGTTCTTGCTAAGCTGGTTGCTGAGAAAAAACTGCTGCCTCTATTCGATTTTGCTTACCAAGGTTTTGCAAAAGGCGTTGAAGAAGATGCTGCTGGCCTACGTATTTTTGCTCAATACAACAAAGAGATCCTTGTTGCTAGCTCGTTCTCTAAGAACTTCGGCTTGTACAACGAGCGTGTTGGTGCATTCACTCTGGTTGCAGAATCTGCAGACGTAGCAACAACAGCGTTCTCTCAAGTTAAGAGCATTATTCGCTCTATCTACTCTAACCCACCAGCGCACGGCAGTGCTGTCGTTACTCACATCCTTGGTGATGCTGATCTACGTGCTGAATGGGAAGCAGAAGTAGCAGAAATGCGTGACCGTATCCAAGAGATGCGTGAGCTATTCGTAACAACACTGAAATCTGAAGGTGTTGATGCAGACTTCACATTCATCGAACGTCAAAACGGCATGTTCTCTTTCTCAGGTCTAAGCAAAGAGCAAGTAACTCGCCTAAAAGACGAATTCGCAATCTACATTGTTGGCTCTGGCCGTATCAGTGTTGCTGGTATGACTAAGTCGAACATGGGTCCTCTATGTAAAGGTATCGCTGCGGTTCTTTAATCGTAAAGTGAAACCTGTATTTACAGACCAGAAACCTGCTCTTGCAGACCGATAGATATGCAAAAGCCAGCAATTAAGCTGGCTTTTTTGTGTCTCGACTTTCAGGTTTAGATACTTTGTAAGTTAATACTCTAAGAAAAACTCTACACCCAACTCATTGGTTCGTTCGCTACGAATTTTACCTTCACCATCTCGATGTTGGTATGACCCACCAATCGCAAACTTGTTGGTCACTAGATAACGTAAACCTAAGTGATAGATCTCTTCATCAAACAGGTCACTTCGGTTCACTTGCACACTGCCATTGGCAATCCAACGTTTCGCAAAGCCATAGTTAAGCTCAGCTTTTACCCCTTGGATGAACTCAGTGTCTGAAGATTCAGTTTGGTTGGTGTCATTATTTTCAACCTTACCCTTAGTGATACCAAGCAGGTAGTAAGCCACTATATCTAAATCTTTCTTAATGCTGTAACGGTAACCAACACCTGGCATCAGCGTATCAATTCGAGTTGTGGTGTCATCAGGGTGAATAAAGCGTGCGCTGTAGTCTCCCAGCAACAACCAATCATCCGTCATCGCGTAACTGACGCCTAATCCATACGACGAGGCATTGTTATTACTGCCTGCATCTTCATTTAAACTGCCCGAATGCGCCGTGGCATAAATATGGTCGTAATCCAAAATATCCACCGCGTTAGTGTCCGCCCACAAACTTGGAGAAAACATAAAAACCGCAGATACAAAACTAAGCTTCCACTTCGACATTCCTATCATCCTTAAACTGTCACTCCATTAATTGAAAGGTTAGTCTATCCATAAGACTTTAAAAAGGTTTTAGCTCACAGATTGATTTGTGACGGCAAAATATTATCAAATGTTGTACCATGAAATCATACAAACCAATGGATGATCATTATGGATGCTGAGTTATTAGAGATTCAAAACTTTCTGGCACAATACCCCCCTTTCACAGAACTCCCTGAGGAGATGTTGGCGAAAGTGACCAGTAGCGTGGAAATTTCTTATTACCGCCAAGATACCCCTATCATTCACTTTGGTGATCAAATTCATGACTTATACATCGTTCGAAGTGGCGAAGTCGAAGTCTACCGTCGTAAAGGCGAACTCTATAACCGCCTGGATGAAGGTCACCTGTTCGGTCAAATGGGCCTACTGACCAACAACAAGGTGCGTTTCCCAGTTAAAGCGACTGAAGACACCCTACTCTACTGTATTCCTGAGCCTATCTTCCAAGAGCTCTACGACAACTACGACTCTTTTGCCGATTTCGTAGAAGTAGAAGATAACGCACGACTGCGCCAAGCCAACTCAGACAGCAACGACGCTAACGACCTAACAACATCCAAGGTTAAAACGCTACTGACCAGCGAAGCGCCAATGATCGAAAAAACGCGCACGATTCAGCAAGCTGCGACCATGATGGCACAAGATAATGTTTCCTCTTTGCTGATCATCGACCCAGATATCGTTGAAGATGATGAAGATGACTCAACACCCGTGATTGGCATCATCACCGACCGAGATTTGTGTACGCGAGTCCTCGCCGAAGGTCTCGATCCATCGGATGAAGTATCCAGCGTAATGACACCAGAGGTTATCTCACTCGACCATAATGCTTACGTATACGAAGCTATGATGACCATGCTTCGCTATAACGTGCATCATTTACCAGTACTCAAAGATAAGAAGCCGATTGGTATTATCGAAGCGACCGATATTGTTCGTTACGAATCTCAAAACTCGCTGTTATTGGTAAGCAGCATCTTCCAACAACAAAGCATTGAAGATCTAAAGGTGCTTTCCGAGCAAGTGAAAGACAGCTTTGTGCGCTTAGTTAACGAAGATGCCAACGCCCACATGGTGGGTACTGCAATGTCGGTAATTGGTCGTAGCTTTAAGCAGCGAATTATCGAACTGGGTGAAGAGAAATTGGGCAAGGCGCCTATTCCTTACTGTTTCCTCGCACTCGGCTCTATGGGGCGTGATGAGCAGTTGCTGGTTACAGACCAAGATAACGCAATCATTCTTGATGATACCTACGACGAGAAAAAGCACGGTAAGTACTTTGAAGAGCTATCGACCTTCATTTGTGATGGCTTAGACCAATGTGGCTATGTGTACTGTACTGGTGACATCATGGCAACTAACCCAACGTGGCGTATGACTCGTCGCCAATGGGAAGAGTGCTTTGCCGATTGGATTGATGATCCAAACCCGAAAGCCCTGTTGAATGCTTCAATCTTCTTTGACTTAGATGGCGTTTATGGTCGTCTAAAATGGGCCGAGCAATTGAACAGCTTTATTGTTCGACGCGCACGTAAGAACAATCGCTTCTTGGCGTGTCTTGCACGTAACGCACTCAACCGTACACCTCCGCTCGGCTTCTTCAAAGATTTCGTGATGGAGAAAGATGGCCGTCACAACAACTCTATCAACCTTAAGCGTCGTGGTACTGCGCCACTCGCCGATTTGATTCGTGTTCACTCGCTCGCGGTAGCGTCTCGCTCTAAGAACTCGTTCGAACGCTTAGATGACATTATTGACGCCGGTATTCTGCCAAAAGGCCGAGCTCAAGATTTGAAAGATGCGATGGAGTTTATCTCTCTGGTTCGTATTCGCCACCAAGCACACGATGTCGACAACAACATCGAGCCTGATAACAACATCGAGCCAGAGAACCTGTCTGACTTCGAACGACGTAACCTAAAGGATGCATTCCAAATATTAAGTAATGCGCAAAACTTCCTTAAGTTCCGTTATCAAGCCAGCAACAAGTTTAAGTAGGGCCTATGAACAAACTATTCAGATCACCTGCGGTCGATTGGCCATTTAAGTTTGCTCAGAAGCTTGAACGAGCGAGAGACGAGCGCTTAAAGCACTTTTATAGCCAGCCTCTTCCTGCGCCTGATACGCCACTTTCAGAAGTGATGTTTTTGGCTGTCGACTTTGAGACAACGGGGTTAAACCCAAACAAAGACGGCATCATTACCATTGGTTTAGTGCCATTTACGCTCAATCGCATCTACTTGCGACAAGCCAAACACTGGACTCTAAGACCAAAACAGAAACTTGAAGAAGAGTCTGTCGTGATTCATGGCATCACTCACAATGACATCATTGATGCGCCAGACCTTAGCGAAGTGTTGGGCGAGATCTTAGAATCAATGGCGGGACATATCCCTGTGGTTCACTATCGTCGTATCGAACGTGACTTTTTGGACAATGCATTGAAAGTGCGACTCGGTGAAGGCATTGAGTTCCCAGTCCTCGACACGCTGGAGATTGAATCTCAGATCCAAAATAAACTGGCTGGCGGCTTGTGGAACAAGCTGAAAGGTAAGAAGCCAGCTTCAGTGAGACTGGGTCAGAGTCGTCGTCGATACCATCTGCCCGACTACACGCCGCATCATGCATTAACTGACGCTATTGCGACCGCTGAGCTACTCCAAGCGCAAATTGCTCATCACTTTGACTCTGAGATGCCTCTGAAGAGTTTCTGGCTCTAGCTGAGTTACGTAAGCTAAATACAAACACAAAGCCCATCAACTTTCCATTGGTGGGCTTTTTCATTTTTATCGTCTGTGTTTAAGCAACGGTTGGCCCGACTAAGCGCATTTCCCATAAGCGTTTAAACATATTATAACGTCACACCGCAGCAGTTCCGCTCTAATGGACGTCGAAAATCGTGATCGCTATTTGTCAGCGTGATTGGCATTATTACTTCCCAACCACAGACAACGTTTGGTAATAAAGACGCTTTTGCTGATACATATTCTCATCAGCGACTGAGAACAATTGCTCAACGTCTGTTGAATCACTAGAGGCTGCACCAATCGAGAATCTGACAGGAATAGAGATACCCGCTTTAGTCTCGATTGCCTGTTGCTCCTGAGCAATGTACAACTGCTCAGTCATCTTTGCGACATTGAGCGAACTCGACTCACCAGACGTTAAGGTAAGCACCGCAAATTCATCTCCACCCAAACGGTATAGATTACTGGCAGGTGTCAATTCGTGGCTGATTACGTCTACGCAGCGCTGTATCAGCTTATCCCCGGTCTCATGCCCATGAACATCATTGGTCGTTTTCAAGCCATTGATATCAATAATGATCAAAGAAATCTGATTTTGATTGTCGTTAATGCTGCGTTTACTGAATTCGAGATCTTCATTAAAAGCTTTACGATTCAAACAGCCAGTCGGCATGTTAATCCGTGTAATATTTTCGAGCTCTAGCCAACCAGCTAACTGTTTTTGGTACATGTCAAAAATCAGAAGATCTTCTTCACTGAGGACATCAAATGAACTTGAACAAAAATACCCGATCGCCGTCCCCTGTGAGTCACAGAGTATCAGGTCAGCCTCGCCAGTCCGGTTAAAATGAAACTGAATCGAATGTTGAACAAGTAATGTCTTTAACTCTTGATCGACCATTTGAGGAATCAACCGATATTCAGCCGCGTGTCTTGATGATGCAAACTGAACGATCTTCAAAATACGATGCTTCTGGGATTCTTCACGCGCGAGCGAATTAGTTAACTTGCTGGTTTTCTCTTCGACTAAGTCCTCTAGCTGAACATTAAATCTTTCGAGTTTATCGTTACTTTCGGTAAGCTCACGGACTTGATATTGTATGCGACCCCACAAGGTTTCCAATAAACGACTCAGCGTGACGAACTCTGTAAAACGATGTTCATCCACACTATGAGTCGGTGACTGGTTATGCGAATACGACGTAACAGATTCAGCCAACAAGTTTAACTGCCCTGAGAACCAGCGGCTTAGGAACAGAGCAAACACAATCGAGATGGCAAGCGTCGCCACCAATATTCTGACAAAGACCACCTGAGCTTGTTGCATCTCTAATAAACGCTCACTGTCGGAAATATGATGTTTGACGTTCAGTACCAATTTGTCGGTAAAGAATGTGCTGTCGATAGAGATAATGTTCGCACTTTGTTCAGAAGATTGAGCATCCGTTGAACCAATATAGTTAAACTCAACCGACTCATTTTGATAAAGGAAAGGCGTCACTTTAGTCTTAAGTCTGTCATACCCCATAAGAACCACAAGATAACCCTGCGGCGTGTATGTAGAACCTTCTATCAAACGATAAGGTAAAATCGGCGCGACAAAAGCGATACCTGCAGCGGCATTATCCGCCACTTCAGTTTCGGTAAACTCGGTGTGGAACAATTTCCCTTGCCCATAAACCGATTGAGGACGCTTCAAGCTTTCTAATAACTGGCTCTGCTCAAAATGGTACAAGCTGCCTTTGCTGTCATAAATGGGCTTCCAGTTTTGGTCCAGAATATAAGTCGCGGACACACTCTCCGCTAGCGCATTGAAGCTATCCATCTTGTCCCAAACAACACTCGAGAAAAAGATATTACCACCCGCTTTAATCAATGATCG
Source organism: Vibrio sp. 10N.222.55.C6 (assembly GCF_041473395.1). Classification (NCBI taxonomy): domain Bacteria; kingdom Pseudomonadati; phylum Pseudomonadota; class Gammaproteobacteria; order Vibrionales; family Vibrionaceae; genus Vibrio; species Vibrio sp. 10N.222.55.C6. Next base: position 138,445 of record NZ_JBFRSD010000007.1, on the reverse strand, counting down.
GTCATGCGAATACCATTGAGTTAGGCTCGCCGTCAGCTTAATTTGCTCTTGTACGGTTTGACGAATACCGGTCGTAGAGTTGTCCAGCTTGGTTTCTTTTTGCTCTAAAGAACTTTGGTTTTGTTTATTGAGAATCAACTGTCCCGCTAGGTAAACAGGAAGCATTGAGCAAGCCAGCAACACCAAGCCCATGGTGTATTTTAATGATAGCTTCAATCTCTTACCCTCATATTCGCCGAGTAATATTGAACAAAATCATTGTAAAACTTATGCAGTTCACTCTTTGGCATCCCTGACTTGTAACGCTGATACGCCCGAGCCGATGCCTCCCAAACGATCGCCATCTTGTAGTCACTCGACATCATTTGCGATGCTTGAAACTCATCGTACATATTTGAAAGTGTCTGGTTACCTTCCTCAACACGGCGTTGATTAACCTCATAAAACGGCGAAACCATGGCACTCGAGTGAGCTAAATAGGTGAAACTGTTTGATTGCAGGTATTGAACGACTTCTTTCAAAGCCAATTTCTTATCTGGGTTTTGCATGCCTTTTTCCGTGACAGCAAAAACCTTTGCGCCACTAAATGAAGACATACTTTCACCACGATAGGTCGGCAACGAATTGATGTACAAATCTCGACCAAAGGCGGCATCGAGTTCGCTGAACGCCCAATCACCGTCAATCAAAAACTCGACTTCCCCATTGATGAACCTCTGCCTCGCGCAAATATCGCTGCACGATGATTCGATGACTTTTTTCTGCTGCAACATGTCGATGAAATCAAAGATAGCAACTAACCCTTCACCATTAACATTCTTCGACGATAATAAGTCTTCAGAAAAAAGCTGATAGAAAGCTAGATAGAAGTACATGTTTGGATTGGGAAAAAGCACGCTCACTTGATCGGACTGAGCAGAGCGTTCAATTAGGCTCTCCCATGTCACGACTTGCGCTTGAGGCTTGCTCGAATACAGAACGACTTGGTTTCCAATACCAACCGGTAACGCCTTAAGCTCACCGTTGATGACCACTGCATCAAGCGCTTTTTTCTCATAGCGTTGGGTATCGACCCAAGCATCAGGAAGCGTCGCTAAATCGATATATTCAGTTAGACCTAAGAAGTCAGAAGGAACCCAGATGGCGTCGGGAAAGGTATTGTCTCTAGGATCAGCAACAAGCAGTTCAGAACGAATACTGTTGACGTCAAACGAACGAGTTTCTACACGATGATCAGTCATCGCTTCGATATGTTCTTTTACATAATCGGCCGTTTCATAATTAATACCAGCCCATATTTCAAGTGTGGACGAACAAGCAACGGCCGGAAATAGCATCGCAAATAGACTAAATAACCTCACACTTGGTTCCTTGTGGTAAAAATTAGACGTTGGATTTTAATCGCCCATCAATAAACCGGGCGATGCGGCTTATCGCTCACTGCTCATGATTAGAGACCTAGCTTTGGGCGACACGTTATATAGTAAAAAGTGCCTAAATAACAGTTGATACTCTCGCTTTAAGAGAAAGGTCTGCTCATTCTGATACATCCGTCATATCTCTGGATGACTGTTCTTACAATAAATCAACATACCATACCCTTTATTATTAACGACAAAAAAAATGCCGCAAAAGCGGCATCTATCTCGTTCGGTGCATTCGACACAATAAAAATCAAATAAGCAATTTATCAGTCAAAGCCCTATCATCGATTAAGCGTATTTCTCTTCGAAATCTTTCATGAAGCTAACCAGCGCTTGAACGCCTTCCAGAGACATTGCGTTGTAAAGTGAAGCTCTCATTCCACCTACTGCTCTATGGCCTTTCAGTGATTTCAGACCTGCAGCATCAGCCAATTCTAGGAACTTGCCATCTAACTCAGGTTTCGCTAGTTGGAACGGCACGTTCATTCTAGAACGGTTTGCAGTGTGAACATCGTTTTTGTAGAAAGCTGAGCTATCGATTGCATCGTAAAGCAGCGCTGCTTTCTCTTTGTTCACCAACTCCATCGCTTCAACGCCACCTTGAGCTTTCAGCCACTTGAACACAAGGCCTGATAGGTACCAAGCGTAGGTTGGTGGTGTGTTGAACATTGAGTCTTTTTCAGCAAGTACTTTGTAGTTCAGAATACTCGGCAACACGTCGTTTGCGAGTTCGAGTAGATCATCACGTACGATTGCAATGCAGATACCCGCAGGGCCGATATTCTTTTGCGCGCCCGCGTAGATAACACCGTACTGAGACACATCAATCTTACGAGACAGAATGTTAGATGACATATCCGCTACGATTGGCTTATCCGTTTGAGGAAGCTCGCTGATTTCAATACCATCGATGGTTTCATTCGGACAGAAATGTACATACGCAGCTTCCGGGTCAATTTTCCAATCTTTAGCTGGAACAACCGCTGCTTTACCATCAATTGACGTCTTCGCGTTGAATACATCGATTTCGCAATATTTGCTCGCTTCAGTCACTGCACTTTCTGCCCAGTAACCCGCATCAATGTAAGTCGCTTTCGTCGCATCACCTAAAAGGTTTAGAGGAACAGCAGCGAATTGAGCACGAGCGCCCCCCTGACAGAAAAGAACTTTGTAGTTGTCTGGGATGTTCAGAAGATCACGTAGGTCCTGTTCGGACTCGTCAGCAACTTGAATAAATTCCTTGCTGCGATGGCTGATTTCCATCACGGAAGTCCCTAAACCATTCCAATCAATAAAGTCCGCTTGCGCTTGTTTCATTACCGGTTTAGGCAGTGCAGCTGGGCCAGCACTGAAGTTGAATACGTTATCTAATGTAAGTTCCATGGGGATGATTGCTCCTGCTAAATAATAACTATGCAAGTAATACCATGTTTTACCCAACATAAAAACAACAAAAGAGGTCTTAAGACCTCTTTTGTTTTGTACCGTATAAAATGTTTAAGCTTAACCTGCTAAATCACCCTATCAGTATTCACGCCTGCTCTGTTTATTGAACAAAAACCGGCATAAGTAGAGCGATTAATGGAATTTCTTTTCCATTTTCGAACACTAGGTTTCCATTTTCTAAGTCAGCGCTGATTTCATAACCACTGTCTGTTTCCTTGATCATTTCCATCACAAGCAATTCATCGATACCTTCACGGATGAATGGATACTCTTCAACAAGTTCATTTGAGAAGCTAGAGTGAACGTTGCCCGTTAATGCAGGCATGATCATCGAAGGGTTGCTGCTGATGTTTTCGGTCCCTTCCGGCACGCTCACCAACCACTTAGATTCGAACTGTCCCTTACCTAACTCTAACGACATGTTGTTCATTGAAAGGTCGAAACCTTTAGCAAACAGGATATCGATAAATGGAATGATCTCTGCAACGTCTTCTTGCGTCATCACAGGATTAGATTGGTAAATCTCAAAGATTTTCTCAAACGACTCGCTATCCAACTTCGACATTTCAAAATCGACGTTTAGGTTGTTCAACTGGCCTTCACTGGTCTCGATGTTTGCGATATCCAGCTTGAGGTTGCTGCGCAGACGCTTAGTTGCTTCATCTAGATGTGATTCAAAATCGTACTTAGAATTTTCAATGGTCATGAAAGGCTGCATTGCAGAATCTGAAACCAAGAAGCTATCGATAGTAAAATTCTGAGTACCTAACCAGTAGCCTTTCGCTTGTTGGCCTGAACCCACACCTTTCAGATTAGACAGCGTTACCTCTTCACCGGTTTCAAAATCAATTTGAACTGAAGGGATTGAAAGCTCGTAATCAACTTGGCCTAAAACAGTCGCATGGCCAGAAAGATTCGATTTAGTGATCGAGACCGAAGTCCCATTCTCATCAGAACCTTGGTGATTGAACTGGCTTAACTCAAAGTTAAAGTCAGTGTTGCCGTTTAGCTCAGTACTAGTGGTCAGAGTTAAAGGCAGAATATCGGTATTCTCAAACGTCGACAGTGCATTTAGACTCACCAAACCATGGCTAACCGCACTATTTATGACAAACTCACTCGGCAACCCATCAATCGCAAGTTGCTCTTTCAGGTTTTCATCCGTCACAGTTAAACGAGTGGTTACGTTGGAAGACAAGTAACCTCTATCGTATTCCACGATCTCAGCTTGAATGCTTGAATTGTTAAGCTTTGCAACGCCATCGGTAATCGCATTTTGTCCAATTTGCCCAACCGCTAGCGGCCAACAAAGTGCCAGTGAGATTGCTCCGCCAATAGCACCAATTTTTCTTAACTGTTCCATGAGTTCTCTTTCTACACGTGTCTATTTTTTTTAGTCTAACCCATCAGTAGCAAACAAGAAACATTGAGTTAAATCAGTCTATTGCTCGATACTTCGATTGCCTCAATAAATTAACGGCTAGCTCTCATCCTTATTCGGCGGTTCTTGCTAGGCTAAAGACGTCGCTACTATTAAGGTTGAGCTGTGAATCAATACGCTGTTATCTGTTTGGACAATAATCCGGTTAGCATTGAAAGAATACGTTCGGAGCTGGCTCCGTTGGCTTCTGTATTCGATATTTATACTGCCGAGAACATAGAAGACGCACATCACGCATTAGAAGATATTCATGATCACAACCAAACCGTTGCCTTGGTGATCACTCATCATCATTCTGAATTTAATGGCGTGCAATTCCTGATTGAACTTCAACAGCTGCCCCATAGTAATACCGCAAGAACGATATTAGTCAGCGCTTCGTCAGACATTCAATCCATTTTAACCGCTGTGAATGAAGGTAGGCTCAACCACTGTTTAACCAAACCGGTTCAAGATCAGGTTCTGTTCAAATCAGCGCAAAAAGAGCTGACCTCTTTTGTTATCCAATACGACTCAGAAAACCTGCTCTCTTACAGCGATGCATTGGATCAACAACGCTTACTCAGAGCGCACATTGAGCAAAAGATTCACTCTTTCCAATCGGGTTTCATTCACGACTACCACCAGCTTTCTGATAATGCCCTTGCAGAACGTGTCGTCAGTGCCTTACAAGATGTGTTTTCAAAAGATGACAAAACTAAGGCCATTCGTGACTATTCCCCCGAGCATCTACTCACTGTGGAAGGCGAAGACAATCGCTTTTTATGGCTGATCATTGAGGGTGAAGCAGCTCTTTATAAGAAAGATGAACTTGGGCAACAGCGGGAAGTGGTACGTCACTCCAAAGGGAACATTGTTGGCGGGATGTCATTTGTAACAGGCGAGCCTTCGTTTTCTACGGCGATCACCCTAACGCTGACTCGCGTTATCAAACTGGATAAAGATAGCTTTGCTCAGGTGATGCATTCAAACAATACCCTGCTGCCTTTATTTACCAATCTATTGCTCCGTCATTTTAATCGACGTTTGCAACGCAGCATCACCAATAAGATCAAACTGCAGCAGACACTAGAATCATTAGAGTCTGCACATCAACAACTGATCGAGAAAGAGAAAATGGCGATGCTCGGGCAGCTAGTCGCGGGAGTCGCACATGAGCTGAATAACCCGATTGCTGCCATATTAAGAAGCATCGAAACTCTGTCAGACCATCTCGACCAAATATTGGCATACCTATCCGTTCCAGAGTCCAATAAAGGGACTGACGTACTGGCACATTCAAAGTTAGCTAAGCCACTATCAACAGCCCAAGAAAGACAGCTCGTAAAGCATCTTACGTCGACGATTAATGACCGTGCTTTAGCAAAAAAAGCCGTGAGACTAAACCTAAGCCAAGACTCTACGGTTCTAAACACATTAAAGGCGTCCCCTGTCGCAGGCAAAGAGCTGCTCAATGACTTAGAACATTACCATTATGTTGGAAACTCTATCCGCTCAATTCAAGTGTGCAGCAAGCGTATTGCCGATATGGTCAAAAGCTTAAAAAGCTATGCTAGAGAAGATGAAGAAGTTCGCCACTACACAGATATCCACGAAGGGCTTGAAGATACCTTAGTGATCTTCGAAAACAGGCTTAAACACCACCAACTCGAAAAGCATTACGATACCGACTTACCGCCTTTATTGTGCCAGTCGCTCTCGCTGCAACAAGTGTGGACCAACCTTATCTCCAATGCGCTCGATGCCCTATCTGAACGAGGAAAAGTGACCATCACCACTTCTCAACAGACAAAAGGCGACGACGCGTTTCTTGTGGTGCAAATCTCCGATACTGGCCACGGCATTGCCAAAGAAGACATCAACACCATTTTCAACCCAAATTTCACGACTAAAAAAGAAGGCAACTTTGGTTTAGGGATTGGGTTATCCATTTCTCAACAAATCGTTTCGGCTCATCAAGGGTTTATTTTGGTGGAGTCAGAGGTAGGCAGCCATACAAACATGCAAGTGTGGCTTCCATTCAAACAAGAAGGAGCACCTCATGAATAAGTACCTAATTTTATGTGTCGATGATGAACCTGAAGTTCTCAATAGTGTCCTTCAGGACTTGGCGATATTTGAAGAGAACTTTCTGGTTGAAGGTGCAGAGTCGGTCGATGAAGCCAAGCAAGTAATCAAAGAAATGGGACAAGATGGTATTAAGCTCGCGTTAATCTTATGCGACCACATCATGCCAGAAGAAACCGGCATTGATTTTCTGATCGAACTCAACCAACACGACGCTACTAAACCAACGCGTAAGCTGTTGCTCACCGGGCAAGCTGGGCTAGAAGATACCGTCACAGCCATTAACAACGCAGCACTTGATTTCTATATTTCAAAACCTTGGCAAGGCGACCAACTGAGAGACACGATTACTCAACAATTGACTGACTATGTCATTGCCAACGACAAGCAATTGCTAAACTGGACTTCCATCTTAGATACCGAGCGCATACTGACTTCAATGGCGGATAAACGCACCAGTTTTGGTGAATAGCACTGATTGGTTAATGGATACTGAGAATAGCGTCATCCGATATAAAAACCTTCCGAATGTATACAAATTTTGGATAATTCGCTCGTCTATTTTTCTCATTCGCCCTAAACATGAGATCTCCGTTACATACTGATCCTTAATTTGCTTGTTTTTTAACTAAATGAGTAAGGTTTTACATTTTAAAGGATTACTTTTCCGTGAGTTAGATTAAACTGTCTCAATGTTTATGGTTTGCCGATTTGTCTCAAACCAAAGGAATTAACACTAATATAGGTTTACGGTCGTTATGCGCAAAATTCTACTTACTACCGCTATGCTATTGGCTTCTGGTCAAGCACTAGCTGTCGATGAACAACCACAGGTAATGAGCAACTTTAACTATGATTACTTTGAAGCACGTATCGGTGCTAGCCCAGTAACATTTGGTGGTGCGTTCAGTAAGTCCATTCACCCGAACGCTCACGCTATAGCACGTATCGATTCAGAATTTGAAAGCGATTACGACTCAGCTGTAGGTCTTGGTTTCCACGCTCCATTAAACAACTGGGCAGACCTAACAGGTGAAATGCTAGCTCGTATCGTTCAACCTGAGAACTCAAGCTCTACTGATATCGGTATGGAAATCAACATTGGTGTTCGCCAATGGCTTGGTCCACAACTAGAAGTAGGTGGTAAAGGTGGTTACGTTTCTATCGATGACAACGATGATTGGACAGGTTCTGTTTACGCGCGTTTCCACTCTACAGAGCTTTTCTCTTTAGGTGCTGAAGCTCGTATTAACGACTTCTACGGTGACCAACTTATGTTCACTGCTCGCTTCAAGTACTAATACTTAAAGCTCAAGCCCTAGCAAATAAGCTCTCTATGAGCACTTAGCCTTTTGATACTTAGTCTTTTAAGAAATCCGGCTAAGACAGAAACAAAAAAACCGAGGACATTCCTCGGTTTTTATTTATTAACAGTAATCTTAAGCATATAAGGTAAACTTCTTTAGTGGCAGCTCTTTAGTAATTGCTGCTTGCGTGGCTCTTGTAATAGTTTCCAGTGAATACCATCAATTGCACCCGCAAATTTCCAAAGTAGTTTTAGGTCAACATCGTTTCCGTACGCTTCGCGAACCTTATTAAACACTTCAGGTGCGCCCAACTGCATAAACATTGAAACATCATCCACACCCGCCTTTTTAACCATGCGCTCTAACGTAAGCTGCATGTTTGGTAGATCTCTTAATCTACGGCTAGCTGATGACTTCTTGAAGCTACGCTGCTGAATTGAATTATCGATTGAAGTACGAATAATACTATCCAATTCAGGATGTTCACAGGTAAACAGATCCGTAATGTCGTAATAGTTTACGGTTGCTGTTGTCTGCTTCTTTACATGACGATACTTTTCACAATCAAGATCGGTCAGTTTTTTATCTAATGATTTTCCACCTCTAATGAATAAACAACCTTCACTCAATAAAGCGAACATAGCGTCATTTTGAAAGAGGCCAATACCTCCGAACATAGAACGTTTTTGATGCTCACCAAATTGATTCACGTAATTAATAAATGCTGTCTCGGTCATATCCGTTGATCCTTAATCAAATTACCCCGATTAGGTTGATCACCAGACAAGCAGCTTGTTATGCGAAAATTTTAAATCTATTTTGTTATTCTATAGGTGAATATTATGGTTTCGTTTTTCACCTTTAAATAAATCATACTTCGAAAAGAAAAATAAGTCTGGACTTAGTTCACATCAATCAATTGAGTATTCCGGTTTTTCATGATTGACTTCACAGTAAACTATCAAACCATGCTTGAATTTGGACACCTAGTGATACACCGGTTCAAATTATTAAAGGTTATGTAGACGGGTGAGTATTGCCTCGCAGCATCGTGGCTTGTAAAATGGCAGGACAGACCTGTTTTTACTTTTTATATGAATCATTTATCGTTTTTCTGGCTACCTCAAAATAAGACTCTTCTCTTAAAGGGTCTAGAATCAGAGTTTGCCCAACTTGTTGGACATTCTATCTCAGCGGGAAAAATAACACTTCCTCCTATCCCTAACGTTGTACTGAAGATTCAATCGCTTTGTACCCTTGAATCAACTGGGATTGCTGACGTTGCCGAGTGCTTACTCGAAGACCCAGGCCTCGCTGCTATTGTCATTCGTGTGGCTAACTCTGTCGTCTTTAACCGACGTAATATTACTTGTGTTGATATTATGACGGCGGTGTCGCGCCTTGGCATATTAAGAGTACGTGACATCGTGACGGCTCAGGCTATTGAGCAACTCAAACACTCAGTCAACCTCAGTAAAGAATGTAATAAGGTATTGGTTCAGAGCGCTTCTGTATCAAAAGAGCTGGGCGCTACTATGGTGCTTGTTACCAACAGCTTCAAAGAGCTCTCCCCTACTGAATACCGTTACCTTGAGCATGAAAAATCGCTGCTTGTTGGATTACTGGCTGATATTGGTTTGTTCTGTTTGGTTAGCGAATACCACCTCTACCTCGAAAATGGCAATTACCTAGATCACGACATCGCTCTACAAATCTTCCAAGGCCAATGTTCTGCTACCAGTAAATTGGTGCTTAACCGTTGGGGCTTCGACAGCGACTTTATTGATGTGTGCAGCAATACCATCAATAACCACGAACAGCGTGAAGTCTCTTACTTAGATATCGCTCGAATCGCTAACCACCTGCTGATGTTCAGAAACAAGGATGAGAACATCGATGATCACGAAGTTGAACTTAACGTGACAGGTGCAGAGGTGCTTTATAAATTAAGCAACTTGAGCAAGCATGATTTTAATGCAAAGCTAAGCGACGTGATCAATACTAGCGGCTTCTAAGTCACTGTTAAATTACAAGTAAGTGTAATATGAAGTAAATGCAATGGGGAAAGCATGTTTACAGGGATGATCTTTATATTTGCGCCACTCGTCGTGGGGTATCTTTTTGCAATTTCGAACGCTCAGACATTAGAATTTATCAACCGCTCAACATCGCGGTTGATCTACGTGATTCTGGCGTTAATGGGACTAAGCTTAGCCGCCCTCGATAACCTAGGCAGTAACCTGCAGACAATCCTTCTATATACCGTCACTTTCTTTGTCTGCTTAAGCGTATGTAACCTAATGGCACTGCCCGCTATTGATAAGTTATTGCCACTCAAAACCGACAGTAGCAAGAAGAAGCTTCCCCTCTCTTCTATGGCGATGGAATCTGCAAAACTCATCTTAGTGGTAGGTTCAGGGCTAATCGCTGGCTTAGTGCTGCCTATTGGCCTTGATTGGGTTGATACCGCAAGCGAATGGATTCTGTTTGTTCTTCTATTCTTTATCGGCATTCAGCTGCGTAATAGCGGACTCACACTTCGTCAGATCTTACTCAACAAGCACGGTATGGTTATCGCAATCACCATTATCATCACCTCAATGTTAGGTGGTGTAATCGCGGCTTACATCCTAGATATCCCTCTGTTCAAAGCCTTGGCAATGTCTTCTGGATTTGGTTGGTACTCTCTGGCTGGTATCTTAATGGGTGACGCCTTTGGTCCTGTCTATGGTGGCGCTTCTTTCATGCTTGAGCTGTTAAGAGAGTTAGTTGCCTTGGTACTGATTCCAGTGCTAATTCGCAGCTACCCATGCACTTCCATTGGTTATGCTGGTGCGACTGCGATGGACTTCACCTTACCGGTCATTCAAACAACAGGCGGCGTTAGATGTGTGCCTATCGCTATCGTCAGTGGCTTTATCCTCAGCTTGCTTGTTCCGATATTGATGTTGTTCTTTGTATCTCTTGCTAACTAGATCGCAGGAATAGCGTTTGTTTTAGATTAGAATGCAACTCGAATACCAATGCCCAAGACACCGATACTGTTACCGAAATAAAAAGACACTAAGTGTCATTGCTCAACAAATAACGATCACGGTAACCTGTAACGACAAAGTTATAAAAAGAATAAACTTACAAAAGGAACCACTATGAAACGCCTTTGCGTCGCATTACTGCTAGCTTCAACTTCTACTTTCTCTTTTGCAGCAGATTCAATGTCTGAGACAAACCAGTGCCAAGCAAAAAAATATGATGCGTACATCGACGCTTCTTTGAATTGGTATGCCGACCTTGCTGCATTAACCTCTGAGCAATATCCAGAGCTAACAGAAGTGAGTGAGTGGTTCCTAGAAGGTCGTAAGCACCACTTTGAGCTTAACCGTGCTGCGGTTCACTACTACTTAGTAAACGACTCAAGCAAAGTGGCAACAGAGCAACCTGTAGAAGGTTGGTTGCAACTTGAGCAACACGACATTAAAACGCTATCAACACGTGATGATGAGCTTGGTAAAATCGCGAAAACAACATTCGATGACCGCCAATCAACGCCTCACGCTCAAAACTACGAACTACGTTCTGCCTTTGCAGAGCTGCTTAGTCACCCTAAGCAAATCGACTCAGCGCTGCAGCGTTACAACCAGTCGATCAGTAAACTTGAAGCGATTAAGTGTAAATAACCCCGCATTTAATATGCTTTTTTGAGAAGTTGGATTTCATAATTAAGACGGGACATTGTTCCCGTTTTCGTTTAGATTGTCCCGCTCGCGTCAATATTAGAAAAATAACTCGCTTGCTATGGTTACGGAACAAAAAACAGCAGATGTTAGCTTCGACAGTCTTCTACGTATCTTCACGGTACCTGAAGGCCCAGATTCAACACTCACTCAAATTGAAGACAAACTTTCACGAAACCTGAATCAATTCTTACGTGAACATATTGTGGCTGAAGAAAAGCCGCTACGTGAAATTGAGAAAGATTTTTCAAATGCTCATATCCCAGAGCAGCCTGAGTTTGTTTCTGAACATACTGAGCATCTCCTCGATTCTCTTGTGTCTCATTCGGTTCACACGTCTTCGCCAAGTTTTATTGGCCATATGACCTCTGCGTTGCCGTACTTCCTGATGCCGCTTTCAAAAATCATGATTGCGTTGAATCAGAATCTAGTAAAAATCGAGACCTCAAAAGCTTTCACTCCCCTAGAACGTCAAGTTCTGGGCATGTTACATCGCCTGATTTATCAAGATAGTGACCAGTTTTATTCTCGTTGGATGCACAGCGCAAACCACTCTTTAGGTGCGTTTTGTTCTGGCGGTACCATCGCGAACATTACAGCGCTCTGGGTTGCACGTAACAACGCACTAAAAGCGCAAGGTTCGTTCAAAGGTGTAGAAAAAGAAGGCCTGTTTAAAGCCATGAAGCACTACGACTACGAAGGCCTTGCCATCTTAGTCTCTGAACGTGGCCACTACTCTCTGAAAAAAGCCGCGGATGTCCTTGGTATTGGTCAAGAAGGTCTAGTGTCTGTTAAAACAGATAACGACAACCGTATTTGTACTGATGATTTAAGACTCAAGATCGAGCAGCTCAAGCAGAACAAGATCAAACCTTTCGCCGTCATTGGTGTGGCTGGTACAACCGAAACCGGTAATATCGACCCGCTAAGAGACATTGCTGAGGTGTGTGCCGAATCCGATTGTCATTTCCACGTTGATGCAGCTTGGGGCGGTGCGACTCTGATGTCTAACAATCATCGTCACCTACTTGATGGTATTGAACTGGCGGATTCAGTCACGATTGATGCGCATAAACAGCTTTATATCCCTATGGGTGCGGGTATGGTTCTGTTTAAGAAGCCAGATGCGATGACTGCGATTGAACATCATGCTCAATACATTCTTCGTAAAGGCTCAAAAGATTTAGGCAGCCATACGTTAGAAGGTTCTCGTTCAGGTATGGCAATGCTGGTTTACGCCGCAATGCACATCATTAGCCGCCCAGGTTATGAACTGCTGATCGACCAAAGCATCAACAAAGCGCGCTACTTTGCCGACCTAATTAAAGATCAGAGCGACTTCGAGCTGGTTTCAGAACCTGAGCTTTGCCTACTGACTTATCGCTATGTCCCTGAGTCAGTCAAAGCGGCACTGCTTAAAGCTGAGCCTGAACATCGTGTCGAACTGAATGAATTGCTCAATGAGCTGACTAAGTTTATTCAGAAGAAGCAGCGTGAAACAGGTAAGTCTTTCGTGTCACGTACACGCTTAAACCCTGAAGCATGGGTACATCAGCCAATCATCGTTTTCCGCGTGGTATTAGCAAACCCACTAACAGGCAATGACATTCTTTCGTCAGTGCTTGAAGAACAGCGTGAGATCTCTAAACTAGCACCAAACTTGATGGGCAAAATCAACAAACTGGTTACGCAAATCAACGCATAGTCATTCAATTTTAGTTGCATCAAATTGAAAATTTCTTTCTTTTTGATGTAACTAAGCTGTCAGTTCATACCCATTTTGCATTCTTTTTGCTCAAACTCTCTTCCAATTCTGTAGTTTTCTAAAATTTTGTTGAGGTTTGTCATATTCTTAAGCATTCATGCCCTGTTTTTGTATTAGTAAATAGTATGTTGGGTTTATACTGACTCTATGGTGCTAGTTAGCTTGATATCTATTTGACGCAGCAGTATTTACGAAACCGAATATACATCGGCTTTGTGTTTACTGATATTTGCTTCAGCCATACCCCCTGGTAAAAGATATTAACTAGCAAGTTGTTCTCTATACCCTTGTGAACACTATGAATACATTAGAAAAAATACAAAAAAACCTGGAAAATTTCAGCAAGTCTGAGCGCAAGGTAGCCGAAGTAATTATGGCTTCCCCTCAAACTGCAATTCATTCTAGCATTGCTACCTTAGCTAAAATGGCTGACGTGAGTGAGCCTACAGTTAACCGCTTCTGTCGTCGATTAGACACAAAGGGCTTCCCTGACTTCAAACTTCACCTAGCTCAAAGCTTGGCAAACGGTACACCTTACGTGAACCGTAATGTTGAAGAAGATGATGGTCCAGATGCTTATACGCATAAGATTTTCGAATCAACTATGGCTTGTCTAGACGTTGCTAAAAACAGTCTAGACGCGATGCAAGTAAACCGTGCTGTTGACTTGCTGACTCAAGCAAAACGCATTTCGTTCTTCGGACTGGGTGCCTCTTCTGCTGTCGCCAAAGATGCTCAAAACAAGTTTATTCGTTTTAATATCCCAATCACATGTTTCGAAGACATCGTGATGCAACGAATGAGCTGCATTAACTGCAGTGATAACGACGTTATTGTTCTTATCTCTCATACTGGCCGCACTAAAAGCCAAGTTGAGATTGCAAACTTAGCGCGTGAAAACGGTGCGACAGTTATTGCTATCACAGCAAAAGATTCTCCACTGGATAAAGCGAGCTCGTTGTCTATTTCTCTGGATGTTCCAGAAGACACTGACGTTTACATGCCAATGGCAAGTCGCGTTGTTCAGATGACGGTTATCGATGTGCTAGCGACAGGCTTTACGCTACGTCGTGGTTCTGGTTTCAGAGAGAACCTAAAGCGCGTCAAAGAGTCACTTCGTGATTCACGTTACGAGAAGTACTCTCAGTTCTAATCTGCTTAGTCATGAACTGAAAACAGATGACCAGAGAACAAGTTGAATTAAAAAAACGGAGCCTAGAGCTCCGTTTTTATTTGTCTGTATAAAATGACTTATACAACGAACAAGTTTAAGACCGTTAGATAGTCCAACTATTGCCCTTCTCAACCACGCTGTTTTCGGACGCATAAGAATTGATAATGGTAAAGCTCGACTCGACAGCTGGCTCTTGCCCAATTTGATTCATTGAAGCTCCCTCATGATGCCCTTCTCTACAACTGCACTTCTCGCATACTTGCTTCAAAATATGCACGAGCCTCTCTTGGTTAAGCGGCAAAGGGTTTCCTTTAATCGCCACTGATTTGAGCGCGTCGGCAGACACCTCATCAAACTGGGCTTCACAGACACCAAATTCCAACAAGTTGGGTAACTTAAGCGTATCAAGCACTTCCGATAACCAAGAAATTGCCTCCTCTTCTATTGCTTCTACGTTACCTGTTACTATCTGAGCGATTCGCTGATAACGCGCTAGGATGTCGCTTCTTTGCTGCTCTTTTGCAACGGCTATGTTCTCCAACATCACAAACGGCGCTAAACGCGCGGTAATCACACTATGAGGCGCAGAAATCTTACCTCCTAGTGCGGAGGCTAAACCATGGGCTGCGCCAAGCTTGGCATTAGTTATCGCCATACCACCGAGCATAGAAGCGAAAGCAAGATCAGAACGTGCTTGAGGCTCATCATAAACACACGCTTTAACCACAGAACCACTCAACTTACGCAGCCCTTCTTCACAAATCATATCGGTTAACGGATTCGGTTCACCACACACGTAGGCTTCCATTAGATGAGTAAAGGCATCCATCGCACCTCGCCCAGATAGATATAGATTGGTTCCATGAGTTAGGGTTGGGTCGACAATCGCAACGTCGGCCAGCATGTCTGGGCTTCTCAGGCTGATTTTTACTTGGTCTTGGCCTGATTTCAGCACCGCGTTTTTAGTGACCTCGGCGCCGGTACTCGCTGTGGTTGGAATTGCGATAAACGGAAGTGGTTTGGTTTTAAGAGGAACATTACGCCCGACCACTTCAACATAGTCATATAAATTGCCTTGATTAGGTAAAACCGCAGCCAACGCTTTGCCCATATCGATGGCGCTACCGCCCCCCATGGCGACAACCATATCTGGCTTAAATCGACGAGCAGAAATAGCCGCCTCTTCAACCATTTTGATATTAGGTTCACCGGAAACGGCAATGTGCTGATAACGCATACTCTGCGCATCAAGATAGTCAGTAACAATTGAAGTGCGCTCTAATGTATTGCCTGTAACCAATAGCACGCTGTAGCCATATTGATTAAAGAGAGACAATGAAGCGGAAAGTGCTCCATCACCAAAGATGATCTTTGTAGATGTCATAAATTGAAACATGGTGCCTCCTGCGCCTATGACCGAACAAAACTGCGAACTCTTGGTTATTGGAATTTAGCCTTTATATAGTGCATCAGTATTAAGATGCCTCGTTCTGTATGCGCTTTTTTTGACGAGGTGCAACTTGTCGCATTAAAGATGGATTAATGTCGTATTCTTAGGGGTAATTCACACTCTTAAATTAAGGGTAATCAATCTGAATACCCATCAGAAATCAGCATGGATCCTTTTTGTGACCATTATTTGCTCTGATAGACAAAACCTATTGTATTAAGAGGTAATTCCATCTTTATTTCCCCATGGCATTGAGGCATAGTTGGTTTTATGAAATTTTGAGTGGCATTCACTAAAGAATAGTTAACATAATCGAGTTAACGAGCCTCATCCCGTATTTAGGAGAAATTAAATGTTTGTAGTTATTTTTGGTCGCCCTGCTTGCCCATTCTGTGTTCGTGCAAAAGAGCATGCTGAAACTCTTAAAGCTAAACGCGATGACTTCAACTACCGTTACGTTGACATCCACGCTGAAGGTATCAGCAAAGCTGATCTAGAGAAGACTGTTGGTAAACCTGTCGATACAGTTCCACAAATCTTCATCGACCAAGACCACATCGGCGGCTGCACAGAATTTGAAGCATACGCAAAAGAAAACCTAGGTCTTTTCGACTAAGCTAGGATTTCTCAAACGAGAATCAGGGCTAAAGCCTTAAACAGCTGACCCATTTAGGCGTTAGACTGTACGATTTATAGAAAGCCCGCTCACTGTAGCGGGCTTTTTTATGACCAGTTTTCATACGGAATAAGAATAAGGTCAAAATCAAGTAAATTAACAAAATATTGCTTATAATTTATTTATATTTAGATACAATTCACCTCTCAAACTTACCCTGTGTTCCACGCCAATTATTGAGCGACCACCGTGAATATCGACGTTGTTTTTCTGTTAGAACAAAACCCCATTCTCCTCATCTTTGTTGTTTTATCGATTGGATTAGCCATTGGTAAAATTCGTTTCGGTAGCCTCCAACTTGGTAATTCAATCGGTGTTTTGATTACTTCCCTTATCATGGGACATCTTGGCTTTTCTTTTAACGCAGATGCGCTCACCATTGGTTTCATGCTGTTCATCTACTGTGTTGGCATTGAAGCTGGACCAAACTTCTTCGGTATCTTCTTCAGAGACGGTAAGCACTACCTCATTCTGAGCCTTGTGGTACTTTCTACCGCAATTGCCCTAACCTATTTCAGTAGTCATTACCTTGGCCTAGGCTTTGGTTTATCTGCAGGCATGATGGCAGGTGCCTTAACAGCAACGCCGATATTGGTAGGTGCTCAAGATGCTCTGAATTCTGGGCTTGCAGAATTACCAAGAAACATGGACTTGAGCCTGATTATCGAAAACCTTTCAGTCGGTTACGCGATGGCTTACTTGGTTGGCTTAATCAGTATGATTATGTTTGCTCGCTTGATTCCAAAACTTCAAAAAGTGAACCTACACGACTCGGCAGAGCAAATCGCCCAAGAACGTGGGTTAGGCGCTTCAGGTCAGCGTAAGGTTTACTTGCCCATTATTCGTGCTTATCGAGTGGGACCAGAGCTCATCTCTTGGACTGACGGTAAGAATCTGCGTGAACTGGGCATCTATCGCCAAACAGGCTGTTACATCGAGCGTATTCGACGTAATGGTATTCTTGCCCATCCAGATGGTGATGCAATTCTGCAAGAAGGCGATGAGATCGCATTGGTTGGTTTCCCAGATAGCCACGCTCGTCTAGACCCAAGCTTCCGTAACGGTAAAGAAGTTTTCGACCGTAACCTTCTCGATCTGCGTATCGTGGAAGAAGAGATCGTCGTTAAGAGTGACAGTATCGCAGGTAAGCGCCTATCAGACTTAAACCTGTCTGAATACGGCTGTTTCCTTAGCCGCGTAGTACGTGCTCAGATTGAAATGCCGATGGACTTA
Source organism: Vibrio sp. 10N.222.55.C6 (assembly GCF_041473395.1). Taxonomy (NCBI): domain Bacteria; kingdom Pseudomonadati; phylum Pseudomonadota; class Gammaproteobacteria; order Vibrionales; family Vibrionaceae; genus Vibrio; species Vibrio sp. 10N.222.55.C6. The sequence goes on along the minus strand of NZ_JBFRSD010000007.1, from coordinate 120,728 downwards.
AACATCGTGCTTTCTAAAGGTGACGTCCTACAGGTGAGTGGTGAAAAGAGTCGAGTGCACGGCCTAGCTGAGAAAATTGGTTTCATCTCAATCCACAGCCAAATGGCGGATTTGATGGCCTTCTGTAGCTTCTTCATTTTGGGTATTTTGTTTGGTTTAATCACCATGACATTCGGTCAGGTATCGTTTGGGCTAGGTAACGCGGTTGGCCTGCTTCTATCGGGCATCATGCTTGGTTTCCTACGAGCGAACCACCCTACTTTCGGTTATGTGCCTCAAGGTGCTCTGAACATGGTCAAAGACCTCGGTTTGATGTTCTTTATGGTCGGTATCGGCTTGAGCGCCGGTGGTAAGATATTTGAGCACTTAACCCAAGTTGGCCCACAGGTAATAGGTATTGCCCTAGTAGTGAGTGTGCTGCCAGTATTCTTCGCTTACTTGGTTGGCGCTTACGTATTGAAGATGAACCGAGCTTTGTTGTTCGGTGCAATCATTGGCGCGCGAACTTGCGCTCCAGCGATGGACATCGTAAATGACCACGCTCGCTCAACGATTCCGGCTCTGGGTTATGCGGGTACTTATGCGATAGCCAATATATTGATGACCTTAGCAGGTACTTTCATCATCATAATTAGCTAGCATCTGCTGCATTAAAAGCAGCCAAGCTTAGATATTTCGAATGCACTAATTCACTTTGGGTTAGTGCATTTTTTATAACCTGTTTTAAGCGGTTCAAGCCTTCTTCCCCACTCCTGCTCTTAACTCTCTTCATCCCTTATTTCTACTCTTGTCCCCCTTCGAATCGCGGTAGCCGTATCCGCTCTTAAATCTCTTCGCATCCCGCCACTCGAATCCCATATCTGCTCTTAATCTCTTGAACCAAATAGCAGACAAAAAAATAGGCGCTCAATGAGCGCCTATTTCGTTTAGATTCGATAACTTGAATTAGATGTCAGCTACATCAAATTCAACAGCTGGGTTAACGTCAGCTTCGTAATCAACACCTTCAACACCGAAACCAAATAGCTTCAAGAACTCTTCTTTGTACTCTACGTAGTCAGTCAGTTCTTTTAGGTTCTCAGTTGTGATTTGAGGCCATAGGTTACGACAGTGATCTTGAATGTCTTCGCGAAGCTCAAGGTCATCTAGACGTAGACGGTTCACTTCATCCACTTCTGGCGCGCTGCCGTCTTCTTTGTATAGACGTTGGCTGAACATACGGAAGATCTGTTCCATACAACCTTCGTGAATACCTTCTTCACGCATCTTCTTGAACACCATAGCGATGTAAAGAGGCATTACAGGGATTGCAGAACTTGCTTGAGTCACTACAGACTTAAGAACAGCAACGTTTGCAGTACCGCCAGTTTGGCCTAGCTTCTCGTTCAGCGCTGTCGCTGCACGGTCTAGATCCATCTTAGCTTTACCTAGTGCGCCATCCCAGTAGATTGGCCACGTTAGTTCAGTACCGATGTAGCTGTAAGCAACCGTCTTACAACCGTCCGCTAGAACACCAGCTTCAGAAAGAGCATTGATCCAAAGTTCCCAATCTTCACCGCCCATTACAGTAACAGTGTCTTTGATCTCTTCTTCAGTTGCAGGCTCTACGCTTGCTTCGATGATTGTGTCTTTGTTCGTATCAACCGCAGTTGACGTGTACGTTTCACCGATAGGCTTTAGAGATGAACGAATTACTTCGCCAGTCTCTGGCATTTTACGCACTGGAGACGCCAGTGAGTATACAACCATATCGATTTGGCCTAGATCTTCTTTGATCAGGTCAATTGTTTTCTGTTTCGCTTCGTTAGAGAAAGCATCGCCGTTCAGGCTTTTTGAATACAGGCCTTCTTCTTTAGCTAGCTTGTCGAACGCTGCTGAGTTGTAGAAACCAGCTGTGCCCGGCTTTTTCTCAGTACCGGCTTTCTCGAAGAAAACACCGATAGTTGAAGCGCCGCCACCAAATGCAGCCGCAATACGTGAAGACAAGCCGTAGCCACTTGAAGAGCCAACAACTAGTACACGTTTAGGTGCGTTTGCGATTGGGCCTTGAGCTTTTGTGTAAGCAATTTGTTCTTTTACATTAGCTTCACAACCGACTGGATGTGTTGTAGTACAGATGAATCCGCGAATTCGAGGTTTGATGATCATATTCAACTTCCTTAAAAAATCAGGTTAAGGATAAAAGTTTCGTACGCAAATGGCATCTAATTTCTGTAAAAATGTGGCGAAAATGCAAGTGGTTGGAGCACTCAGTGAATATTTGCTGACTAAGTCACCATTTGTTAACGCCTCTATTGCAACTTCTACGACAAAAACAAAAAAAGGCACCTAATAAGGTGCCTTTGGTCGTTTCTTTATCTAAGCAACGCTATTTAGCTTAGGTTTTAACTCTTTTCGCGTCAAAGTTTCACTAAAGTCATGACTGAAGTGGTCAACTTGAATCGCAGCGTAACGCAGTTTGTCGGCAGCCACAATTTGGTCGACTTCATCTTGCGTTAGTACATCAGCAGCAAGTGCTTGAGCAAGTTTATCTTGCAGTAAGCCTTTACGAGCCACTTTGCCCTCTTTCACTGCTTTGAAGATCTTACGTTCGAGAGGCTTGATGCTGTACATCGCATTGAACGCATTCTCCATTAGGCCAACACTATCCTCTTCTTCTTTGCCTATGTAGCAAAGGTGAGTTAGACGTTCACGGTGTGCACCCGGAGTCATCAAGCTTTCTGCCAGTTGTACCGTTAGATTATCACTTGGTTTTTCAAAGTGGTTACCGACAGGGAAAACTAGACCTTTAAGTACTTTACCTACCATCTTGTTCGGGAAGTTTCTGTACGCTTCTTGTAGCGATTTAGCCGCGTTATGGAAACAGTGTTGAACCGCGTAGTGTACGTAGTCTAGGTCAGCTTGTTGACGACCTTCATCTTCATACTTCTTAAGCGCTGCAGACGCCATGTATAGGTAACTTAGACCATCGCCTAGACGTGCAGAGATAAGCTCTTTACGTTTCAGTTCGCCACCTAGTGTAAGCATTGCGAAATCCGCACTCACTGCAAGCGCACGGCTCAAGCGAGTTAAGGCTTGGTAGTACGGCTTCGTTGGACCGCTCATATCCGCTTTAATGAACTTAGAGCCTGTCAATGCCGCACCGAACGCACCAAACGTGTTCTTAGTTGCGTGAGAGATATGCTTGAACAACAAGTTATCGAAATCCTTCGCACCTTGCTTCTCATCTGGGTTTGCTGCCGCTTCCATTTCGCTTAGCACGTATGGGTGACAACGTGTCGCACCTTGACCGAAGATCATCAGGTTGCGAGTTAAGATGTTCGCACCTTCTACTGTGATAGCAACTGGAATACCTAGGTAAGGCGCAGCTAAGTAGTTCATTGGACCATCTTGAATTGCACGACCAGAGTGGATATCCATTGAATCATTCAGGATAGTACGCGCCATTTCTGTCATGTGATATTTCGCGATAGCCGTAACGATACCCGGCTTCTCTTTCATATCGAGTGAAGTAGTTGTTAGTGTACGAGTCGCTTCTAGTAGATATGTTAAGCCACCAATACGACCTAAACTCTCTGCAACTCCTTCAAACTTACCAATCGACATACCGAACTGCTTACGAACATAAGCGTATGCGCCGGTCGTTTTCGCCGTTAGGTGGCCCATCGCCGTGCCAAGTGCGGGTAATGAGATACCACGACCTGCAGACAGACATTCCACCAGCATACGCCAGCCTTTACCTGCGTAATCGGCACCACCGATTAACCATTCCATAGGAATAAATACATCGTGACCGCGTGTTGGACCATTCATAAACGCAAGACCAAGTGGGTCATGACGCTCACCAATCACAACACCTTCGTGGTCAGCCGGGATTAGCGCACAAGTGATGCCAATGTCTTCTTTGTCACCCAGTAGCTTTTCTGGATCGTGCAGTTTGAAAGCCAGACCAAGTACCGTCGCCACTGGTGCTAGTGTAATGTAGCGTTTGTTCCAGTTAAGCTTGATACCTAGCGTCTCTTTACCTTCGTGCATGCCCATGCACACAGTACCGACATCAGGGATACCACCCGCATCAGAACCCGCTTCTGGGCCTGTTAGTGCGAAACATGGGATATCTGTACCGTCAGCAAGACGAGGTAGCCAGTAGTCTTTTTGGTCTTGAGTGCCGTAGTGAGACAGCAGCTCACCAGGACCAAGAGAGTTTGGAACCATTACTGAAACCGCAGTACTGATACTGCGAGTCGCAATCTTAGTTACGATAGTTGAGTTAGCGTGTGCTGAGAATTCACGACCGCCATACTCTTTCGCAATAATTAGCGAAAAGAAACGCTCTTTGCGTAAGAAGTTCCACACCTCTTCAGGAAGGTCTCGATCTTCTTTTACAATTTGGTGGTCATCAAGCATAGCGAGCAAGGTTTCAAGCTCATTATCCATGAACGATTGCTCTTCTGCTGTCAGCTGAGGTTTTGGGTATTGGTGCAGCTTAGTGAAATCTGGTTTACCAGAAAACAGCTCTCCGTCCCACCACACGCTACCCGCTTCCATCGCTTCTTTCTCGGTGCTAGATAGTGGTGGTAGTACTTTTTTAAAGAGTTTAAAAGCTGGGTCACTTACCCATTTTTGTCTTAGAGAGCTCATAGTTCAGATCCTTTTGTTCACTATATTGGTTGTGAATGTTTCGCTTTTTATTGTTTTATTCTTCTGCTGACATGCCTGCGGCTAAATATGGAATAAGAATATCGACCACTGCCTTAGCATCTATCTTTCTGTCATAGTCATTCTCTGCAATTTCTACCAGAGCCTGACTTGATGCCATGGTGAATACACAAGTCCCTAGGGTGAAGTGTAATCGCCAAAATAACTGTTCTTGAGTGAGGTTCGGATTCGCCTTCATTACAGATGTCGTAAACAAAGAAAGTACTTCGCTGTAGCGAGTAGTAATGAACCAACGCAAGTGTCCTTGCACATCCGTATAGCCTCTGCCGATAAGTAACATGAATCGGCTTGTACCATTTGGCCTAACATCATTAAGTGCTCTTAGTGGCTGTCTCAACGACTCAAACACGTCACTCATAGAATACGTTTCGTTCAAGTTTAAGTTCACTAATGCATCTTGCAGTGCTGGCATAAATGCTTCTAAGTAACGATTGAGTACCGCACGAACCAGAGTCTTCTTATCGCCAAAGTGATAGTTCACTGAAGCTAAGTTGACATTCGCTTTACTCGTAATCGTACGTAAAGAGGTGTCATTAAAACCGTGCTCAGCAAATAAGCCTTCAGCCACATCTAAGATTTTGTCTTTGGTTGTACTTCTTGGTGCCATTTCAATCACTCGTATTAAACAACTGTTTGAAATATACGCTTAGTACATTTATTTAACAAGCAAGCAACATCACATTTTCACAAATTGGTCGTACCAGTTAATAAAACTCAGCACTAAACGATTGAATCGCTGTGTGTTTATAAAAAAAGAAAAAAATAATGAATTTTCTTGGAACTGAAATGGAAATGGAGAGTCCTAAATTAGGTAGAAAACAGCGTATTTAGAAGTTTAACAGGCCGTCAAACTTGTTCTTCTCACTGCTTTCTTAATTACTGCATTTTCCTTATTAACTCCTATACTTGTATCCGCCCAAACCACGTTGGTTTGGGCTTTTTTTTGTTTGTTGTTTAGGGTGAAACCTTACTTACCCTTCTTCACAGCTACAACTACAAACTAAACAGCGCGATCGATTCTTTTTATATTGTCATTTTTTACTAAAAATCGAACTACCACGCTTGGCACATTGCTATCACTGAGATACGTATTTCAAACAACCTCCTAACCAACGTTTACCAATCTCTGCCCAAGCCGAATTCTAGCCTTGCATTTATTTTCAACACATCTACTCGAAGCTTGCCACCTGTCACAACTGGTAAATTAATCAATAGCGATAGAGACTTACATTCGAAATAAAGCCAACAAACTTAGCAATTTCTAGCAGATGTCCTAAGCTTCGTTTAATACCCTTCTCAATTAAGTAGTTAAACGCTAGTTGGGAGGAGGCGGGAGCTTTTAAAAGTAGAAGGAGACCTACTTTGAGACTGTTTAAATTACCCATCATCTGTTGCTTAGCTATTGCAACCCCACTCTCTGCTCAGACTTTAGAACAGGCTGTTGCCATTACCTTGGCTACCAATCCTGAGATAAAAAGTATTTTTAATGAGTTTGTGAGTGTACAAAAACGAAACGATGCCGCAGGTGGTGCTTATAGGCCGAGTATCGATCTTGATGCTGGTATTGGCTATGAAGGCATAAACCCTGCGCCAAACAACGGTCCTGATACCGATCTCACACGAAAGGAAGCCACCATATCCCTCACTCAGTTGTTGTGGGATGGTTCGTCGACTCTCAATGATATTGATCGTACTGCCGCAGAAGCAGAATCGGTTCGTTTGCAATTGCTCGCGGATGCCGAAGACAAAGCGCTAGAGGTCACACAGATCTACTTAGACGCAGTCAAAGCAACTGAAGTTTTAGCCCTTTCGGAAAGTAACCTCGCTATCCACAAGAAAATCTATAAAGACATCAAAAAGCGTGCAGTCTCAGGCATAGGCTCAACCGCAGATGTATCTCAGGTAGAAGCAAGGATTGCAAAAGCTCACGGCAACTTATTAGCCGCACAGAACAACCTAATTGATACCCACACCCAATTTAGAAGAATAGTGGGTCAAGAACCGCTTGGCTTAGTCTACCCAAGAGCCGATATTTCTATGATTCCTCTGTCATTATCAGACGCGCTTGTTGATGCTCTGGACCAACACCCAGTCATCAAAGTCGCGACTGCAGATGTCGATTCAGCGCACTTCCAGTACAAACAATCAAAAGGGGTTAACTACCCGACGTTCTCTATCGAGGCATCTCAATCATGGCGAGATGATGCTGGAGGCGATGAAGGTTCGAGCCAAGAGACTTTGGCAATGTTGAGAATGCGATACAACCTCTACAACGGTGGTACCGATAGTGCTAATTCAGAAGCTGCAGCTTACCAACTCAATAAAGCAAAAGATCTAAGAGATCGTGCTTATCGACAAGTTGAAGAAGGCCTTCGCCTCTCTTGGAGTGCATTGGATCTGACGTTACAACAAAAGAACTTCTTGTCTGATCACGTGGATTCGGCGTCAGAAACCGTTATCGCTTATGAGAAACAATATCGAATCGGCAAACGTACGCTACTTGATCTGCTTAACACTGAAAACGAATTGTTTGAAGCCCGCAAAGATTACTTAGATGCGCATTACTCTGAACAGTACGCTAAATACCGTGTAATGAACGCGACAGGCTCTCTATTGAACGCTCTACTGGTCGACATTCCAGACGAGTGGACAACGGCAGTGGAGTATTAATGATGAAGAGACCTTATTTATTACTTTCCGCATTAACGATAACGCTATGTGCATGCTCTAGCCAAAATGAAGAGCCCTACATAGAAACGCCAGAAGCGGAGCAAATTTCTGACCTGCAAGACGATGATAACGATGGTGTGGTCAATGCACGAGACACCTGTCCTGGCACACCAGAGTCGTCTCTGGTAGACAACGAAGGCTGTGGAGAGACGGTTAGCTCGCAAGAAGTCAGACGGCTGAACATCCTTTTCGCCAATGACTCCTATGAAGTTAACCCTATCTTCTCAGATCAAATCACCACTATGGCTGAGTTCTTAGAAACCTACCAAAGTGCATCGATAGAGATTCAAGGTTACGCCAGTAAAGTCGGCGCGAGTGAATACAACTTAGAGCTATCAAAGAAACGCGCTCACCACGTTGAAGATGAACTGTTGTCGAATGGTATCGACCCGAGCCGAGTAAGAGTTGTTGGTTACGGTGAAAACCGCTTAGAGAGCGATGGCAACGATGCTACGTCTCATGCACTGAACCGCCGAGTAACAGCCACAGTTGTCGGACTAAGCGAACAGATCGTCGAGGAGTGGACCATATTTACCACGCTAGAAAAATAACATGACACTGTCACTCTGGTCATCCAAAACGATCCGCAATTCATGCCGATCAAAATAATGAGTTGAATCTAGGAGTTTTAGATCATCAATAACTAACCAAACTAAAAATACTAGCAGTTAGGATCAATAAAGCCGAGATAGGAAACCCTATCACGGCTTTATTGTTCTTTGCTGTCACATGAATCGGGGAGGATGATTCTGTGACTCGTCTTGCTACTCAGAAGTTAGCTTGTTAATCAGTGAATAGGCTCGCCGTTAAACGAGCCTACCACTGATTATAGTTTTACTTCTTGTTGCTTTGCTGTTTTCGGTAAAGAAACGCTTAGCAGGAAGTAACCTAGAATTGCAGCTGTTGTAGATCCCATCAGGATGCCTAGTCGAGCTAGTGTGTCAAACTCTACATTCGTTGGGCCAAATGCTAGTGATGAAATAAAGATAGACATTGTAAAACCAATACCACACAGGACAGATACTGCGAAGATGTTCATAAAGTTCACACCTTCAGGGAGCTTAGCAACACCCAATTTCACCGCACCCCAGCTGAATGCAAAGATACCAAGAGGCTTACCAATCAATAGACCCATAGCGATACCAAGCGGTAGCATACCTGTTAGGCTTGAGATTGAGATACCTTCCAATGAAATACCTGCGTTTGCAAAAGCAAAGACTGGCAAGATTGCAAAAGCGACGTATGGGTGCAGAGCATGTTCTAGATGCTTCAGCGGAGAATGTTCACCTTTATTGCCTTTCAGTGGGATAGCAAAACCAATCACTACACCAGCCAGCGTTGCATGAACACCAGACTTCAATACTGCAAACCACAGAATTGCACCAACAATGAGATACACACTCAGCTTAGTTACATGCTTGTTGTTTAGCATGAACAGCACACCAGTTGCGATGAAACCAACCGTTAACGCAAGCGTTGATAGGTCGCCTGAGTAGAACAGTGCAATGATAACAACAACGCCAAGGTCATCGATAATTGCTAAAGCCAATAGGAACACCTTCAAGCTAACCGGTACACGGTTACCAAGAAGCGCCATGATACCTAATGCGAATGCAATATCAGTTGCCGCGGGGATAGCCCAACCTTGAAGCGCTTCTGGGTTACTTGAGTTAAATAGCACGTAAATAAGTGCCGGAGCTAGCATACCGCCAACGGCTGCGATAGCTGGGAAGATTGCTGTCTCTTTAGACTTTAATGCGCCTTCTAAAAGTTCGCGCTTAACTTCTAAGCCGATTAGAAGGAAGAAGACAGCCATTAAGCCATCGTTAATCCAGTGAGACACAGACATACCAAGAACGTAACTATGTAGTACACCTTGGTACATTTCGTTCAGTGGTGAGTTTGCTACAAACATTGCGATCGCCGCAGCGATGACTAGTATGATGCCGCCAGCAGATTCCATTTTAAAGAAGTCACGGATGACGTCGGTCATGATTTCGCCCTTATATTTATTATTTAAATAAACGAATAACAAAGAATAACCACGAGTTTATATCCAAGTTTAATTGATAGATAATCACTTCTTCGGATGTTTAACTTCGGTTTTTCCTACAAATACTAAACAATACGTCGTATATTCCATAATGTTGTTATGCACCATGAATTAAGTATAGATGAGATCATCGAACCTGTATGCACAATTCATTGGGGGACGCTAAAAGGCGCAGGCATAAAAAAGGCTATCAAATTATAGCCTTAGGTGTTTTTTAGTAGCCAGTTAACTGCATAAAGCCTGTCGCTTCATGGCTCCCGCTCGCCTTAATCGGCCCTTCCCAATATGGTATGACAAATGGAAGCCACATATCCCTGCGTATAATACGCGTTGTGAGGTTGATATCATGCTTAGGGACGTTAATGATCCACTGCAAAGGCATCCGTCTTCCATTCATCAACGTTGTATTTTGCAATGGTTGAATGGAAATGTCGGATTCCGTTAATTGGTAAACTTTGCCTGAGCGCGTTGCTAATGTCCCGAATATGTAAGGCAACTGTTGGTTATGACGATAGCGGTTAATGCTCAGCGCTGTGCCGTCATCGAGGTTAAATACAAACCAATCCCAACCTTGTTGGCCCACTCCAAGTAAGCCACTGCCCCACTCTTTATGTACCCACGCAGTTCCTTCCACTTCCTTGGTAACGCCGTCTAGGTTCAACACACCGCTCAACGATAAAAATGGAGCGCTGAAGTTATAAGACGCGACAGGTAATAAGTCGTGCTTTTTCTGATAACCGTTATCGCCGTTGAGCACATAGGGCCCTTTTGCAATGGTGTCGAGTTCTAGTCCAAACGTATCAGTTTGCACTTGAAGGCGCCCGGGGAATGGGGTGTTGCCGAGTGCACGCCAGTTCCAGTTATCAATCCAAAGTCTGAATGGACGATTAGTCATTCCCGCTTGGCCAATACCGCCACGAGCCATGCGCTGTTCTTTCCATACTTTGGACTTAGAAGAGACCACCACATTTGAGATATAGACTTGAGGGCTTTGCCACCCCGGTGTTTCACGTTCGTCCGTTGCGATACGAAAAAAACTCCACTGAACCGAATAGTCTTTACCATCATCACCTTTCAAAGATGCAAAGTAATGCCACCACTCGTGCTGAAACTCTGGGTGGAACTTAAAATCTTGTGGTAGCGAAACATTACGGTCTGGCAAAACAGGTTCGAACACATTGAAGTGTTCATTAACCAATATTGAGTTAACTTCATTCACGTCCTTTTCACCAGGATCGATGAAATAGGAGTAATAACCCCAAACACTTAAAAAGATGCCGAAGAAACTGATTAATAGCAGAGAAGACAGAATTCGTTGTCTTAACTTAGTTGAAGTATTCCGTAAAAACATACTAAAGCGCATCCCTCAGTGACTTCATCGGAGTGTTCCGAATCATTCTCATCACTGGTAAAGCACCAGCTAGCATCAATGCTGCCATGGCCCATGCAAATGTCTGCAAATAGTCCCAAGGAATCACTTGTAACTCGAGTGACCACCCAAAAGACTGCTTTATCACGATATCAACAATTAGGCTCGCTAACGCCAATCCGAGCGGAATCGCAATTAAGGAGGAAATAAGCCCAAACACAAACAACTGCAAACTACCTGTCAGGATCAGTTCTTTCGCCGAGACACCCAAACAGCGCTGCAAGGAAATATGCCTTTGGCGAGACACTTCTCCCGCAACCGTCGCAAAGAAAATACCGAAGACGGCGATAACCAAGGTGATGTTACCTAATGTATCTGCAATCGCGAACGTCCTATCGAACACCCGCATCGCTTGACTGTGGATGTTGTTGTTATCGAAAACGCGCTCGGAGCCAAGCCTGAATACGCTTTCTAATCGGCTGCGAAGCCCTAATGAATTCACATCGTCTTTGAGTATTACCCCAAGGCCGACATTACCCCGCCCTGCAAAGCCATACAGCCAGTTTCGATGCGACATCATGACTTGATGGTAAGGATTACCGTAATCGTAATAAACACCGACAACCTGCCAACCAGAGCCGAGACTATCATAGAGGTCAATGTAGTCGCCAGGGCGAATCCCCAGCTTGAGAGACATCGATTCACTGATCAACACGCCTTTAGAGTGATGTAAGTGATACCAGTAATTCGGAATACCTAATTTGATCGTCAGCGCTTCTAGCTCACCTTCAGAAGGCCCCGTACTGACCACCTGAATACTACCGACTGGAGACGCCACATCTTTCTCCCAACGCCACCAAACCGAATCCACTTCAGGTTGGTCAGATAACCAATTACTCATACGAGCAGCGGCATTGTTGGTTGGGTAGATATACAGATCGGCAGCCAAACGCTGTGTTAGCCATTTATCAGTGGTATCTCTAAAGCTACCGACCATGGTTTCTACACCAATATTGGCTGTTAAGGCTAACATAAACGCCATCGTCGCCACGCCACGGTAGCTCATACTGGAAGCTGCATCAGCAAAGAACCAGCGAGCACGAACCCAGCGCAACGAATAAGAGAGGCTGTTAAATAACTTCCACATCAAAAACGGGGTAAATAGCGCCACACTGATCAGCATTAGCGCGATAATCGCAAAACCCGTTTCTTGAGTCTGAGGGGCTTGATACACAGCAACAGCAGCAACCAAGAAGCCACAGCCAATCAACGCTTGCCAAGTGAACTCGGTACCCGCAAAACGCATCAAAGACAAACGAGAAGACAGACGAATCGGTTGAGACTTAAGTAAACGAACCAGTGGCCACGCACACGCTAAGAAAGCACCAATCAATGCCATCAGTAAGCTGTAACCACTCCAACGCCAATTCCAGTCGATCGTTAAGCCGACGTTAGCGTCGTATAAATCGCCCAAGCTTGAAGATACGGCAGGTAACAATTGGTTTGCTAGCATCACGCCAAATACATTGCCGCAGATCCAGCTCAGTAAAACCAATAGCAGTAACTCTAAACAGAGCGCTTTAGTCAGTTGCCAACCAGACACACCCGTTTGTCTTAAAATCCCGACTAACGGTTGACGCTGAATAAAAGAAAGCGACATTGCTTGATAGAAAATGAACAAGCCAACCACAAACGACAGCATACCCATCGCTTTTAGGTTTAAGTGGAACGCACTGGTCAGCGACTCAAGCTCTGCCTTAGAGCTACGAGAGATCGTCAAACCATTAGGTAACATATTTTTAAGACGTTCAAACTTCTCAGTGGGCATGTCTGAACAAGCAATCACTGAAAGCCCAGCACTGCGTTTAAGCATTCGGAGCAAGGAGATATCCGCAATCAACCTTGTACCATTAATCATATTATTTTGATCAACAACCACAGGACCAAGTTCAGAACCATCCATCAAAGGGATGTAATCACCGTTGTGCCATTCCATGTGTTCAGCAAGATCATCACTGACAAGGATTGGATATGGTGGCTTCATGAGGTTCAAAGCGGTGAGATCTTTTAACGCTATACCAGGTTGTAGCTGAAGCATAGAAACAGGATCTATACCGACAACCATGAAGTTTGCGCCATTTTCATCAGTGATACGATGGTGATCAAGAGGAGAACACTGTTGAAAACCTTCACGGCGAAGTTGGATATAAAAGCCTTGCGGGATTTTATTGGCGTTGTGTTTTGGTCGAATACGGTAAGGAAGAGGATTCGAAAAGAGTTTTTCGCCATGCGCATAGCTTTGCTTGGCGTGTTGGTTGATAGCAGTAACACCAACCAAAAGTGATACGCCGAGGGTTAAACCAAGCCATACCAAAATAATCTGCAGTGGGTAACGTCGATAGTGACCGAGTAGTGCCTTAACTACGGGCCATAACATGCAGTTGCCCTCCTTGCAGACGGATCCTACCATCCATATGCAGAGCTACTTTTTCACTGTGTGTTACCAACAGCAACGTACATTCTAATTGACGAGCCAAAGAGGTCAGCAAACGCATTACCGCTTCTGCATTACGCTCATCTAAACTACCGGTCGGCTCATCGGCCAGCAATATTTTTGGTTCCATATACAGCGCACGCGCAATGGCCGCACGTTGTTGTTGGCCACCAGACGCTTCTTCAGGGTAACGGCCAAGTAAAGGCATAAGATCTAAAGCAGAGAGAATCTGTCTCCAGAGACCTTTGTCTTCAGGTAAGCCTTTTAACTGGCGGCAAAAACGGATGTTATCGGCAATATTTAACGTTGGCAGTAAGTTGAATTGCTGAAAAATATGGCCAATGTTGTTTCTGCGATAAGCGGTGCGGTCACGCTCGGTTGAGTCGTGCATATTGAAGTGAGGAAAAGCGATTTCACCTGAGTCCGCTAGGTCTAAGCCCGCGATAAGATTCAGTAAAGTACTTTTACCTGAACCGCTTTCTCCCATTAATGCCAGCTGGTCACCTTGGTTTAATGTTAATTCAGCACCTTGCAAAACAGGGTGAAACTCCCCCCCATCGACATAGCCTTTACATAGGTCTGACAGCTTTAACATTAAACAGCTCGCATTAGTTAGAATTTGGAAGGAGAATCTACACTAATTCCCTGTTAGGAGGAAGTATTTTGAAAGATAGATCACACGCCAACGATAAAGTGATGCGATTGGTGCGCCCTACTTCAACTTCCTATCAAGTTTTTAATCCATTTTCTTGTTTTCATGCGATAGAGCGACCCGCCCCACTTGAGGACTTCTTCCGTTAGGAAAAGCAGATATACCCACTCAGGTGGAAACTTAAAATAGATAGCCGCGATGGCTGCCAATGGGATACCGATCACCCACTGAGCAATCAAATCTTGATAGAGGCAGAACTTCACATCACCACCCGCTCTCAACACCCCAACGATCACAGTCAATGGCACCGAGCGAATGACAATACCCACACAGAGGATCAGAATGAACTTCTCTGAGAGGGCTCTGGTTTCTTCCGTCAGTGCGCTAAAGGCATTAAGTATTGGCGTTTGAACGAAATAGAGAAAAACGGCTACAACAATACTAGTTAAGAAACACAAAATTGTTAAGCCAAGCGCTTGATAGTAAACCGCTTCATTGTTTTTCGCACCAAGTTGATTACCCACCAAAACAGCTGCCGCATTCGAAAGGCCAATCAATAAACTCAATGAGATAGATTCAACCGGCGTCATGACCGATAGCGCAGCCAGACCTTGAACGCCCGATTGCCCCATGATCGCGTGGTAAGCAAACAAACCACCCGCCCATGCTAAGAAGTTAAACGTGGTCGGCAGAGACAGCTTCAAGAAGCGAACCACCTTATCAATCGAAGCTGCCGCTTTAATATCGCAAAACTTAAATGCTAATAAATGCTTAGAGAAATAGAGATAACCAAACAAAGTCGCGACTTCAATCGCGCCACTCAGTACCGTCGCAATCGCCGCACCTTTGATTCCAAGCGCAGGAAAGCCTAAGTTACCGAAGATCAGCACCCAGTTTAAGAACACGTTAGACAGGATGCCGATACCGCTGAAAAATGTACTTAGCCCGGGTTTGTGCATCGCTCTCAAACCCACAGCCATACTGCTGACACACGATACCGCTAGCATGCTAAATGACGTAATTACGATGTATTCAACGCCTAAGTTGATGACCTCTTGAGAGTCGGTCGTCACGCCCATGATTTGTGCAGGAAATGAAACGAAAAACGCGATAGTCAGTAAAGCAAACAGTGTCGACACCAGCCACGTCAGCGCAGTGCTTTCTCTCACACCTTGTCTGTTACCCGCGCCCCAATATTGAGCAGTAAGAAGAGCACCGCCCGTGGTAACACCCACCAGCATAATGGTCGTCACGAACATCGCTCGGCTCGCCACCCCCACAGCTGCGATGTCTGCTTCGCCAAGTTGGCCCAACATCAATACATCCACCAAGCCTCGGCTTGAAAACATAATGCTCTGCAAGGTGATGGGCAGTGCAATCGCAATAAGCCTGCGAACAAAATCACCTCGTGTGTGATGAATAATTGAAGAGAGCAACATAGAGAGATACCTAAACGGAACGTATTGATGAATAAAGATAAATATCGCGCTATTATATCAATGTTCGGTTTTTAACCACAGATATAAATGGAGTAACAATGAAGAAAGTACTGGTTTTAGGCGCTTCTGGATATGTTGGTTCGCAACTCCTCCCTCTCCTGCTTGAGCAAGGCTATCAAGTCACGGCAGCAGCAAGGCATATCGACTATTTAAAGGCACGGACCGAGCCTCACGAAAGCTTATCGCTTGAGTATCTTGATCTGGCCGATCAAGCTGCGACACAAGCCTTAGTCCCCGACTTTGATCTTATCTTCTTTCTCGTCCATGGCATGGCGGAAGGCCACGACTTTATCGATTATGAGCTGAACTTAGCCCGTAACTTTGTTTCTGCTCTTGGGCCAAAGAATCAACACGTCATCTACCTGAGTTCTTTACAGCCTCAGACTGGTGATTCAGAGCACCTTCAAGCGAGAAAGAAAACCGGCGAATTGCTTCGTAAAGGGCCTGTACCCGTTACCGAACTTCAAGCTGGCGTGATCATTGGCCCAGGATCTGCGGCATTCGAGATCATGCGAGATTTCGTGTACAACTTGCCGATTATGATTGCGCCAAAATGGGTTGACTCTAAAGCCAACCCGATTGCTTTGCAGAACCTGAACCACTATTTACTAAAACTCGCACAAGACACGCCTAGCGAAAGCCAAACCTTTGAGGTTGGCGGGCCGGATATTGTCTCTTACCGAAACCAATTTGCTCATATTGCTAAAACCGCCGATCGTCCACTCAAACTATGGGCGACATCGCTACTGACACCAAAGATTGCTTCATATTGGTTAGGTGTGGTGACTTCTGTACCGTCTAACATAGGTAGAGCACTACTTGCAGGCTTAAAGCACGACTTCATCGCCAGTTCGACCATCATTAGAGAAAAGTACCCTCAGAAGCTTATCTCGTTCGAAAATATGGTTGAACAAGCCATTCACGCTGAAGGAAACTTTGTCAAAAGCAATGTATGGGGCTTTGATAAAACCGCATTCAAACGCTGGCAAGCTGGGTATGGCTATTACCCGAAGAAAACAGGCGCAAGTATCACCTCAAGCGCTTCATTGGAATCGCTTTGGCATGTTGCTCAGCAAATCGGAAGCCCGAAGCAAGGTTACTTCTTTGCTAACACTTTATGGCGCACACGCGAATGGTTGGATGTTCTTTTCGGTGGCGGTGTACCGGTTCGACAAATGCCAGAAGGGCCCAACCTAAAAGTCGGTGACAAAATCGATTCATGGAAGGTCATTCGCTGTGAAGAGAATCAGTTTTTATCTCTGCTTTTCGGTATGAAAGGCCCCGGTTTAGGGCGACTCGAGATTACTGTCTCTGACCACGGTGACTCTCGCGAGCTGAATATCTCGGCTTGGTGGCATCCAAAGGGGTTTCTAGGGTTACTGTATTGGTTTGCTATGATGCCAGCCCACCTGTTTATTTTTAAAGGCATGGTGAAGGCAATTGAGAAGCAGGCTAAAGAACAGGATTAAAAGCAGATGCGGGATTCGAGTGACGAGATGCGAAAAGACTAAAAGCAAATTAGCGACACGCGCTATGAGAGACAAAAAAGAGCGGATAATTCCGCTCTTCGTATCTCTCATCTCGAATCCGCTATTAGCCGATAACGCTAATTGGGATCTCAGCCAGTTGGTTGCCTTGGTTAGCAGGGTAAACGATGTATTCACCGTGATACTTCACCGCAGACTTATAGTCCGTTACTTTGTGAAGCATGAAGCCCGCTTCCATCGCCGCTTGGATGAACTCAGCATGGTTGCCACGAACAAACCAGTTCATTGGCTTAACCATCAACTCCCCGTCGAAAGAGTCGTCACACTGTTTACCGCATAAAGCAAAAGAGTGCTCGCCATCGGTGAAGAATTGAATCTTGCCGCCAGTCGTTAGCTCGTCTTCACTCGATACGCTCCAACCCATCTCGTACATTTTGTCCATGAACGCTTCAACATCACTGTCTTTTAGCGTTTTAGGCTCTTCGCCTTCAGGGAAAAAACGTCCGTAAAACGCAGAAATACGTTTAAAGGTAAAAGTTAAATCAGAGTTGTTGCCTTTTGAGCGACCCTGTTTCTGCCAGCGAACTAAGTCAGGCACAATCACGCGATCATAAGCTTGAGATTTAATCGCTTTTGTTACCCAACGAACAAGATAAAGGTTGTTCGCGATAGGTGCGTCGATCGCTTTACCAGACTTATGCAGAGCATACAGCTCGCCCAGCGCATCGTTCACTAACTTCTGAATTTCAATATAGTATTTTGACATTATGCCTTCTTTCCTAATGTCCAATATAGTAATGCTGACAGTATTGCACATGCTGCCATCATCATAGCCATTGGCCCTGCAGTGTCACTTGGTAGCATAGCAACAATTGCCCCCACTACAGAACCAGTACCAAATCTTAATGTGCCTGCAAGCGAAGAAGCTGTGCCGGCCATATTCGGGTATCCGCTTAAAAGCAGTGCCATTGAGTTACTACCAATGGTAGACAGTGTGCCGATAAACAGCATCACGAATGGCACAATACCCCACAAACCGATATCTAACATCCAACCGACTAACAGACCTAAGCCCGCAAACAGTTGAATGGTTAAACCGACTCTGAGCATAGCGTGGGAGCCCACTTTCTTAACGATTCGACCGTTGATGCTCGTCATCAAGATCATAGCAACAATATTCAAACCGAACAGGTAGCCAAACAGATCAGGGCGAACGCCATAGATATCGATGTAAACGAATGAACCTGCCGTTAAGAACGCAAACATCCCTGAAAATGAGAATGCACCAGAGAAAATCAGGCCCATCGCCGTTGGGTTCTTACACAGTCGAGCATAGTTACGAATCGTTGTTTTAAAGCGCAATGGTTGTCGGTTTTCTGCAGGAAGCGTTTCTGGGATCTTCATCGATACCGCCAGAATCACGATCACCGCAAAAATAGCCAGAACCCAGAAAATTGAACGCCAACCGAACCACAACGCTAAGTAACCGCCAATCATCGGAGCAACCAATGGCGCAACTGTCATCACCAAAGTAACGAAAGACATGGTTCTTGCGAAATCTTCACGATCGAACATATCTCTTACCACCGCTTGGATGATAACGGCCGCCGCAGCACCAGCAAAACCTTGAGCGGTACGGATGTAAGTCAGCGCTTCAATGCCATGAGTTGTCGCACTCACCATAGAAGCGATAGCAAACAAGAACACACCAATAAGCAGTACAGGCTTGCGACCATAGCTATCCGCCAACGGGCCATGCAGCAACTGCCCCAGCGCGAAACCTGCGGTATAGGCTGTTAGCGTGATTTGTACCTCACCCGCCGTCACACCAAGATCTTTAGCAATGGTCGGCATCGCTGGCAGATACATATCAATGGCTAGCGGAGTAAGTGCACCAATCGCACCTAGAATCAAAAACAGCACTAAGCCTAATTGAGGTGTTTCTAGTTGGGAGCTTTGGCTCTGTGAGGTCGATGTTTGCATGGTTCTCCGAATGTTCAACTGATAGAGCTAGGGACTAGCGTGAGTACGCGAGTCAAAGATTGGCTGAGACTTTCCTAGTACCAGTCAACATCATCAGCCGACGCTATCCATGGTCGGCTTTACAACGAAAGGGCTATGTCCAGCAAAAGTGGTCTCTTGTGAAGAACAATTTCTTGTTAAGAGCAACTTCTAGCTAAGGACTACTTCCAGATTGAATCGACTTCTTCTTGCGTTAGGTAACGGTATTCACCTAACTCTAAAGATTCGTCCATCTCAATTTCGCCAATACGTTCACGGTGTAGTGCTTCTACCTTGTTACCAAGAGCAGCAAACATACGTTTAACTTGGTGGTATTTGCCTTCGTGAATCGTTAGCAGCACTTCACGCTCTGCACGAACTTCTAGGTGTGCAGGAAGTGTTAGGCCATCTTCGCTCTTAAGCTGGATGCCCTCTTTGAATTTTTCAACGTAATCGTCTTCAACAGGTTCAACCAACCACACACGGTACGTCTTCTCGCACTTGTGCTTTGGCGAAGTGATACGGTGAGACCACTTACCATCGTCTGTAATCAACACAAGACCTGTTGTATCAATATCTAGACGACCAGCAAAGTGCAGCTTGTCCATTTTGATTTCATCAAGTAATTCAAACGCGATACGATTTGCGCCATCTTCATGCGAACAAACAAAGCCTTCTGGCTTATAAAGCATGATGTAACGTGGGCCGTGAACATTCAGTTCATTGCCTTGCCATTCCACAACGCACTCTTCAGTTACCTTGAGTGAGCCGCTTTTTTGAATGACATCATTTACTGTCACTGCCTTGGATTTTAATAAGTGTGTTGCTTCTCTTCGAGTGACGCCTAATGCATCGCACAGAAATTTATCTAAACGCATGAATACCTCAACTAATCTAAGTCGGGTATTATAGTCACCTTTGCTCAATTAGTTGAGCTATTTCACACTATTTGTTTTCCTTCTTACAAGACGCGATATGTATACACTCCGCCCGTACCAAGCTGATTCTGTAAAATCAGTGATTCATTACTTCAGAAAACACCAAACTCCGGCAGTGCTCGTGCTTCCGACAGGTGCAGGAAAAAGCCTTGTGATTGCAGAGTTAGCAAGGCTTGCGAAAGGTCGAGTGTTGGTGCTTGCTCACGTAAAAGAGTTGGTTGAACAGAACCATGAAAAGTATGAAGGTTACGGGCTGAAAGGCTCGATTTTCTCTGCGGGTTTAGGACGCAAAGAGACCGACCAACAAGTCGTGTTTGCTTCGGTGCAATCTGTGGTGCGAAATCTCGATTCATTCTCTAACCAATTTTCGCTGTTGGTTATCGACGAATGCCACCGTGTTCCCGATGAAAAGACCAGTAGTTATCAGAAAGTCATCACTCACTTACGCGAGAATAATTCGGGCATCAAGGTGCTTGGATTAACAGCGACCCCATATCGTCTTGGGATGGGTTGGATTTATCAATACCACACTCGCGGTCAAGTGCGTTCAGATGAGCCACGTTTCTTCCGCGACTGTATCTTTGAGCTGCCGATTCGTTACCTGCTCGATGAAGGTTTCTTAACTCCTGCACGCATGATTGATGCACCCGTGTTGAGCTATGACTTTTCGCAGTTAAAGCCCGCGAGCACTGGTCGCTACAAAGAAGCAGAACTCGACATGGTGATCGAGCAATCGAAACGAGCGACCCCACAGATTGTCGATCAGATTATTCACCTAGCCCAAGATAAACTAGGCATCATGGTATTCGCTGCGACCGTTCGACACGCGCAAGAGATCCTCGGCTTATTGCCAGAAGGTGAAGCTTCAATTGTGATTGGTGATACACCAACTCTCGAACGTGACCAAATTATCCGCGACTTCAAAGAACGTAAAATCAAGTTTTTGGTTAACGTATCGGTATTAACCACAGGTTTTGATGCGCCACACGTCGATTTAATCGCGATTTTGCGCCCGACAGAATCCATCAGTTTGTATCAACAAATCGTTGGCCGTGGCTTACGCCTATCTCCGGGTAAAAAAGAGTGTTTGGTGCTCGACTATGCGGGCAACAGTTACGACCTCTACCAACCTGAGGTTGGCGACCCTAAACCCGATTCAGACAGTGAAATCATCACCATCCCTTGCCCTGCGTGCGGCTTCAATAATAACTTTTGGGGCAAGCTAGACAGCAATGGCTTCTTGCTTGAGCACTTTGGGCGCAAATGCCAAGGCTACTTTACCGATGAAGACACGGGCGAGCGCGAGCACTGTAATTATCGCTTCCGAGCGAAATATTGCGGTGAATGTGGTGCTGATAATGACATTGCTGCGCGCATTTGTCATGAGTGCGATGCAACCTTAGTCGACCCAGACAAAAAGCTAAAAGAAGCACTGAACCTAAAAGATGCCTTGGTATTTGAATGCTTGGAAATGGACCTCAACGTGCTTAAAGACGAGAAAGGTAAATCACAACTTAAGGTCACCTATCGCGGAGAAAACCAAGCGCAAGTGCATGAGTTTTGGTCATTAACCAGCAAAAAGCAGAAGCAGAACTTCAAAGACCAGTTTGTTCGCCCTCACCTTGCAGACAGACATCGCCCTTTCGAAGAAGCCTCACCGACGAAAGTGGTTGCTCACCAACATAGATTCCGCCCACCTCAATTCGTGATTGCCCGTAAAGTCGGACGCTTTTGGAAAATGAGAGACAAGATATTCGAAGACGAACTACAGCAGCGTTAAGGTTAAGAATAAAAGTAAGTCTTACGTTCTTAACACTCGGCAATTAATCTTATGTATTAAAGCCTGCGCCATTTAAGCGTTAAGTTTTTCGGTATCAAATTCTCATTATTAATCAGGTTCACTTTCTGTTCAGAATTACTTTTTTATACTGAACGCTATCAACCTTCTCTAGGATTCGCTATGTTTAGTAAAGCTATGATTTCTTTGTTTTCTATAAGCTTAGGCTTATTTGTTTCTGCTGGCGCATGGGCTGACTCACATCATAATGGTCATGAATTAGTGCAGGACGTTCATAAAGCAGGAACCAGCATCGAATTTGAAGAAGATCAAGACGAAGTCTA
This sequence comes from Vibrio sp. 10N.222.55.C6, assembly GCF_041473395.1. Taxonomy (NCBI): domain Bacteria; kingdom Pseudomonadati; phylum Pseudomonadota; class Gammaproteobacteria; order Vibrionales; family Vibrionaceae; genus Vibrio; species Vibrio sp. 10N.222.55.C6. The sequence continues at coordinate 98,665 of NZ_JBFRSD010000007.1, read as the reverse complement.
TGAAGCCGTACGAGAAGGCTACATTCGCCCTTTCTCAGAAATGTATGCGGCGGTTGAAAACGATCTTCATGGCAGAATCATTAAAGTAGAACTAGAAGAAGATGACGACATTTGGGTGTATGAACTAAAAATCAATTACCAAAACAACATCATCAAAGTCGAATACAACGCTGAGACGTTAGAAATGCTTATGATCAAAGGCCGCAACTTTAAAGACGCAATTAAACACGGCGACTAGTTACGTACGACGAAGAGCTAAGCACGACGAACAGTCATTAGAAGAAATTAGAAGAACAATTATGAAAATTTTAGTCGTTGAAGATGAGCCTCGTTTGGGCCAACAAATTATTGAAACACTTGAGGGGGCCGACTGGGTTCCAGAGCTCTCTCAAGATGGTATCGACGCACTCTACCGTGCAACGTCAGAAGAATGGGACGCGATTGTCCTCGATTTAGGTTTACCTAAGCTTGACGGCCTAACGGTATTAAAAGGCATTCGAGACGAAAACATCAACACACCAGTGATTATCTTAAGTGCTCGTGACACGCTAACTCAACGTGTTGAGGGCTTGAACGCCGGTGCTGATGACTACCTAACTAAGCCATTTGAGATGGTCGAGCTGATTGCCCGTATCCGAGCTCAACTGCGCCGAGCATCAGGCAGTGCTGCTCCGATACTTCAAATCGGTGATCTAAGCCTAGACACACGCAGTTCTAAAGTGTTGTGGCAAGGTCAAGCAGTTAGCCTCACGGCGCTGGAATATAAAGTTGTCGCGTACTTCATGCATAACCAAAACAAGGTTATCTCGCGCACTGAGTTGGTTGAGCATATCTACAAGCAAGACTTCGACCGAGACTCAAACACGGTTGAAGTGTTCATCGGTCGTATTCGTAAGAAAATCGCACCAAAGATCATCAAAACCGTTCGTGGCCTTGGCTACCAACTGAATGCTGAATAGCTCAGTCGTCAATCACGCCAAGAGCAACCATTAATTAAGTGGACAGCCTGTTCTGATCATCGCAATACGATAAGTTACGATGAGCAAAGGCAGGTTGGAAATGCATGAATCTAAAGAAACGAACACTTAAAAACATCAGTTTAAAAAGCCGCTTGCTCCTTGCTGCGGCTTTTTGGCTAGGTGCGATGATATTAGCGGCTGGTGTCGGGATTCCGAAACTGGTTAACGACTACCTCGTCGATGACATGAAGCAGCAGCTTGGCTTAACCATGGATGAGTTAACCGCCAATATCGAAACCAATGACAGTGGTAACCTGATCATGGCAGAGCGTCTGTCTGATCCTAGGTTCAACCAGCCCTACAGTGGTATTTATTGGCGCGCCGCTACCCAAGAGCAGATCATTCGATCTCGCTCGCTATGGGATAAAGACCTCACCATCAAGCGTTCACCGATTCACACATCAGTCAAAGGGCCAGAGAAAGAAAAGCTGATTTACATCGAGCAAGATATCTACCTGCCTGAACTGAGCGACCCTGTCACGATCACCATTGGTATTGATGAAGATCCATTAGAATCCACACTGACAGAGCTTACTGGTCAAGTCTGGTTGATCCTAATGTTGCTGTTTGTTGGCGTGCTGATGTTGATCGGTATTCAAGTCAGTTGGTCGTTATTACCGCTCAGCAAGATGCAACGCGAACTGGTAATGCTAAGAAACGGCGAGCAACAAGGGTTAAGCGATAACTACCCGAAAGAGGTTTCTCCATTAGTCTCTGACCTCAATGCCCTGCTCTTTCACTATCAAGAGTTATTAGAACGAGCTCGTAACCACGCGGGTAACTTATCTCATGCGTTGAAAACACCGCTTTCAGTTCTAAAAAATGAGATAGAGCGACTTCCAGAGGATGACAAGGCACTGCTGCAACAGCCCATTCATCAGATTCAAAGCCAAATTGATTATCACCTTGGCCGCGCTCGTATGGCAGGTGCAATGAACATTCTTTCGGTGAAGTCTTCACCTTGTGAGCGTGTCGAAGCTATCTCAATGGCGTTTGATAAAGTCTACGCTGCCAATGAAGTCACCATGATTAACGAGCTAGACTCTGAGATTGAAGTGGCAGTAGAAAAAACCGACCTTGATGAAATGGTCGGCAACCTACTCGAGAACAGTTACAAGTGGGCGGGCAGCATTATTCGCGTCCATGCAAATGAACTCGACGATGGCAACATAGAGCTGGTGATTGAAGATGATGGCCAAGGCATTCCTGAAGAGAAGCTTGAGCAAGTGACCAAACGTGGCGTCCGACTTGATGAAACCACACCAGGAACAGGCTTAGGGCTTAATATCGTAAATGAAATGGCACACAGTTACCGAGGCAGCCTAACGCTCAGCAAGAGCTCAATGGGCGGCTTAAAAGCTTCTCTGGTGCTTAAAATAAGTAAAGGCTGAACAAGCTAAGTAAAAGTGAAACCAATAAGCCCTATCGTAATGTTAGGGCTTAATTCTATCGACCTTATATACAACTCTATATATCGTTCACAGCAACATCCAAAGTTTGTGAATTATCACTAAGGGTCGTTGCTCCAATCGTTAATACCCGGCCATCAGTGTAATAGTCATGATCGTCATTGATCACTTCCACCGTTGCTAATGGGTACTTGTCTAACTCGATGTCTGGTAGTAACGTTCGTATCTGATTAGCAAGCCGATCTCGCTCTTCATCAACATTAGGGTCAATGTTATGAAGCACGGTCACAATGCCTGAGTAAGGCGTGACTTTAAGGCCATCATCATAGCTAATTGCGCCTAACCACTGAGGCTGGTTAGTTTTAATATCAACACCTGCACGCCACCAACGAATATGGCTGCGCTTCATCAGGTTATCCGGCAATTGAAAAGCCATATCTTGCGGCTTGTCTCGCCAATATAAATCAGACACTGGCGGCGTTTTTTCTCTAAGCAATGCGAGATAACCAACCCATTCAATCTCATTTCGAGAGAAGGTTTGATTCTCTATCCAGCCTAATTGCTTCATTAAGTCTCTTGGGGTTGCTCCAACATAAATGACGTTGATCGCTTGCGCCGAGTAGAACGAAGATTTACCGGGGAACGCTTTATAGGTAACCGAGTTCCAGTCGACTTTGTTTATTTGAGCCGTCTCTGGTTGATTCTGAAAGTCATCCGCTTTCCAGAAAAAGTGAGCGTAGTTCGCAAACAATACCCACGCCAACAACAGCGCACTAGACTTAAGTACTAAGCATCGCCACTTCATTCGGTAACCGATAATGGTGAAGACTAATACCGCGAACACACCAACGATCAAGCTATTATGCTCCGAGATAAATATCTTAAGGCTATTAAGCCACGGGAAGTTTTCAACGCCGTGCGCCAGTAACATGCCCCAAGCAATGAACTGCCCTCCACCAAGGGCCAAACCGATAAACGCCAACACACTAAAATTACGCCACGGTACACGATGCGAGCCAGCTATAAATGGCACAACCCAAGCGATAGGCCCTAATAAACGAGCAAAAAGAATGATGTATGTGCCTTTGCGAGCAACCAGATAGCGGCAGCGCGCAATTAATCTTTTGGTTTTAGGGCGAAACTTAATGAGCCTTCGTTGCACCTTAACACCGTATTTATAACCAATGAAATAACTGAGTTGATCACCAAGCAAACCACCTAGCATCACCAAAACCAACGCCATCCATGCACCTGAATACAGTTGAAAGCCCGCTGCGATAAAGAACGGCTCTCCCGGTACAAATAGGTTTGGGCCAATGAGAGCATCACCCAATGCTCCCAGAAACAGCCCTAGTCCATCAAACATAACAACCTCAATGCTTACTGTTCTTTGTAGTGACCAAACTTGTAGTTCATCTCGTTGTTACGCATTTCGCCTTTAAAGAAGCGTCTTACATTGGCTTTAAGATAAGTAGAACCTGTCTTCACAACACCATCTTGGTCTAAACGACGTGGGTCAAAACCAAAAGTCATATTTAGGAATCTAAATCGCCATGTTTTGCTCGCACGTTTTACGTAGTCACCGTCTTCACACAATACGATCTCTTCATCGAAACCGCCGATCTCATCATGCGCTCGTTTCGTCGAGAAAATACATGCGCCAATCGCCGTCGGGAAAAAGAACTGGGTAGTAAACAAGCCTGCGTTAAATAGCCCGTAACCAAACTTGTGTACAAGCGGCAAACCTTTCGAGCTCATGTACACACCCGCCACTTCAAGCTTCTTCTCTTCTAGTTCATAAAGCGCTTTCGCAAGGAAGTTTCGAGGCAAGCTCACGTCAGCATCTAAGAAAAGGATTCTGTTGTATTGCGCCAATGACGCACCTGTGTTTCTGCCAAGGCTCACACCACGGTTTTCCATGTGATGCACCGTTAATTTTTGCAGCGCGTTTTCATAAGCTTGCGCCACTTCTCTTGTGTTGTCTTCACTGTTCGAGTCGACAACAATCACTTCAAACTCTTGGTGGGTTTGCGCGCTCAACTCTTCCATTAAGCGGCTAATGCGTTTCTCTTCGTTTAGCGTAATTACGACAATGCTTACCGGTTCCATATTTTCACCTATTCATTCTGCTGTTTAATTAACACTAAGATTAACGAACTAAGCCTTAACCAAGTCTTAGGCAAACATTCATTTTCCGTTCATTAACTTGATGATTTAGCGGTGATATAAATAGATAAGAATGGCGATGTAAAAGAGGTTAAAATGCACTAAACAAGCGTTAGCGAACGTTTTATCTCCAAACGAACCCATTATCTAAGGAAATTCACTTTGAGATGGGCTTCTGACTTGCTCATATTGGAATGTGATGTTAGTATCCGCGCTCGCTTAAGCATGAACTTTTATGTTTAAGCATTACCACACACTCAAGGTCGCATTGAGGTGTGAAGTTAATTTTTACTAATTTGAGAGTAAAACTATGAAATTTGAAGCAGTAGTACGTACTGAACTAGGTAAAGGTGCGAGCCGCCGCCTACGTCACGCTGGTAAATTCCCAGCTGTAATCTACGGTGGCGAAGCTGAAGCTGTAGCTATCGAACTTGTTCACGCTGAAGTGATCAACCAAATGGATAAGCCTGAATTCTACGAAGCAATCACTCTACTGATTGACGGCGCAGAAGTTAAGGTTAAGCCACAAGACGTTCAACGTCACGCGTTCAAGCCAAAAGTTGAGCACATGGACTTCATCCGCATCTAATTCCCTACCAAGGAATAAGATTGGATTAATCCAGCCTTCTGCATAGAAAAGATAATCGATCTTACCAGTCGAGAAATCTAGAAATTCGAAACCCCGATGCTACCAACATCGGGGTTTCACCGTTTTTGAGCCCTCAAAAAACGTCCAAAACATCTTATCGAATCCAAACTAAAGATACCTACCCACGCGCTCTACTTCTTTCAAAGCAATACCATCGGCTGCTATACCAACAGGAGCTGAACCTAGTGAATACCACTTAACATCATCAGTCTCTTGAGCGGTGATATCTCCTTTCCAGTCACTCACGATAAAATAATGAATCAACTGAAGTTCCTTCGTAGGATGGTAAAGCGAACACAAGTATTGGTAATCAATCGGAACAACATTAAGCTCTTCATCAAGTTCACGAAACAGCGCCTGAACCTGGTTTTCACCGTGTTCAATATGGCCGCCAGGTATAGTGATTAAACCGGGATCGGTCTCCCTAGACTCACTACGCTTTTCTAGTAATACCTGCGATTCCTTCAGCATGATAAAAGAAACACACTCGTGGACATCCATCTAATTTTCCTAAAGCCGTTACAAAAGTAGTTAAGTTTGTTGTTCTAGCTTGTGTTAATGCTTAATTTACAACAAGCTTTTTACTCAGCCTTTCATACAATTCAAAAGCTTCTGTTTTAGATATCAAATTTCCGAGAGCGTATTGATGAGCTAGCTCAATATCGTCGCTTTGATTGGAGTAATAGCGCTTGGCGACTGCAGCGCACTGGCTCAGATTGGTGTACCAACTGCCGTCTTGCTCAGCCACAAAATAATACGCCGCTCGCACTAACTTTTTACCAATTACCTTAACGATATCCGCATCAGTCATTGTTTTGAAACTCGAGGGCATTTGCTTAAGAAAAGTCGATAAATCGCCATTAAGAGCTTGGGCTATTTCATTGCTGGGCTTATATCGTGGAAACTTTATAGATAGATCATTCCCCCAAATACAACAGCAACAATGCTTGAGCCAAAACTGCCAATGGAATTCTTCGTTGGGTTGCAGAACATCCCGCAGGAAGCCAGGATCGATATCAAGCTTGGTCACTTGCGGATAGGTTTGGGGTATGGTGTCGGAAAGTAGGTTAAATACTTCCTTTTCTCTCTGACCAACAGGCGTAGCGAGTACGATAGAAACATCCAAATCAGAGCGACCAACAATGGCCGTTCCTCTAGGCACGCTTCCATACAAGTAGATACCATCAACTTGACTTGGAAGTTCTCTTAGCAACGAATCAACGACTGCTGACACCACGTCTTGAAATTCAGGCGCAATGTTCTTTGGCGAATAAAGATTTTGAATGAACCCTTCTCTATCGAGCCCTCTATCTAGCTTCTGCATACCACTTTCCATCACTAAGCCTTTTTCCAATCAGAACGTAGAACCGCCAACACAACTGTATCCCACCATTGACCTTTGAAGAATCGATGATCTTTAAAACACGCTTCTTGTTTCATTCCTAGTGACTTACATAATTTAATCGCAGCCAAGTTCTTGCTGATGGTTTCAGCGTAGATACGGTGTATGCCTAACTCTGAGAAACCAAAATCAGCGAGGGCTTCAGAAGCTTCTATAGAAAGCCCTTTTCCCTGAATTTCCCTTGAGAAAGCACAGCCCATTGAAGCTTGTTTATCGCGTTCAAGACGTAAACAAACGGTTCCAATAAACTTCCCCGAATCTTTGCTTTCAACCGCTAGCTGATAGGACTGGCGTGGTACTTCCAAAGCCTGTGCAACAAACAACTGGGTTAGCTCTCGATATTTGTTAGGTTCACAATCACTTTCATCATAGAAACGCTGATACTTAGCGTCTTGAGACATCGCAACAAAGGCACACTCGTCTTCGAGACTCATATCTCGAAGAATCAACCTGTCAGTTTCCAGCTTAAACATCAAAATTCCTTTTTATCTTATAGCCTTGAAAGGAAAAGTCTCGGAGGTGTTTACTCGTATACTTTCCCGTTATGCTTCAACCAACCATGAGTGTGATGATTACGAGGGTCTTTGTGCGTCCAGTGCATTACGCCACCTTTCTTGTTCCATTCATATTCACCATAAAATTCAACTCGATCGCCCTTTGCCAGTCCCTGAACACGAGGCGCTAAGTCAATATTATGTGCGACTAACAAGGTTTGTCCGCTATCGAGTCGCAAAATGAATTTCTGATGTCGAGAACCTTTATTATCATCAGGAAGTACTCGATACACCGTACCCGATCCGCGCACCTGAACGTCGCTTTGGTGATTTTCGTAAGCTTGCTTAAGTCGCGTATCATTCGCTTGAACATGACTGATGCCGAAGCTAAGCAGCACTATAAGTAGAGCGAAAAATTGTTTCATTCCTTTCATTTCCCATATCTGTGTGTTGATTTGGGATACTGGTTGGGCATCCCCTCTTTTAACAATGCTTGTACTGAGTTGGACAATAACCTCTCGAAACGTCCGAACTGCGTAGTTTTACATGCTTGGTCGAGCGCCCAGAAACACGTGAGCGCCACAGCTTAAAACTGCCAAGCTTGAGATGGCTACGCATGAAACGAATCACTTGTGATTCATTTAAACCAAATTGGTGCTCTATTGCCTCAAATGGCGTTCGGTCTTCCCACGCCATTTCAATAATTCTTGATTCATTCTCTTTGGATAACATCATACATACTCTTCCTTAATAAACTGGGAGAAATACGCTCGTTCCAAATTTAAAGATCACAGGACAAACACTTTGAATTGAACGCGTTATAACGTTCGATAAAACAACAGGCTACCAGCTAGGCAATCATGGGGTTAAATAAGCTTGTGCGAACTCTCTAAGCACTCTCGCATTATTGTGGTATTTGCTATCCCCGCACTTTGTGCCATCTACTCTGATGTCCGGGCTGGAATATGCAGGTATAACATCTCGCTCATAAGACATCACTGTGCCTCTGTCAGCACAAATTGTACCGAAGGAATATTGAGGAGCTCTTGGATACGTTCCAGAAATGTAACTTTCTATACTATCAAAATCTTTCAATAACGTTTTATAGTCATGATTAGCACCACTTAAATGGCCAATTTCATGCTCCATTAAGTAATCAGGGCAGTTTATCGCTAAAGAAAAAAAGTAGGATACCGAAGAAGACATACCACAATAATCAGACTCAAAGCTAAAATTATAATTAGAAAATACTATCCCAGTAAAAATGGGGACGCCGTCTTCTGTTGTTTCTGGAATCGGTTCTTCCATCGAGAGTTTTAATAACCTCTCTGCTGCGCCCAAATCTTGAAACCAAAGGCTGTCGATTTCAGACGTATAAGTCACCTTAGTGACTTTTCTCGTCATAGGGACGCAGGAGTTTTTTAACACCAGATTCGAATAGCTTTCCCATGTCGCTATTTTAGAGGCTATAAATGCTTTGGAATATTCATCTAACACCGATTCATCAACATAAAGGTGGATTTCTGTATTCAAAACCTCGCTCTGTACACAAGTAGGAAACTCGATGCTTTGAGCATTGGAGAGTCGACTATTGCTCAACACTATAATCAAAACACAACCAACTAACTGGATGAGCCTTTTAAAAGAACTCTCACTGACTCGTGTATTCATTTCCACCCTCTCCCTATATTCAAAACCACAAAGAGCATCAAAAACGCCGTGACTTAAGATTCATATCACCCCCCATTACACATATAAGCATTGGCCTCTCAAAGTAACCTGCACTACCTGTGTTTTTCAGAAAATAAAAAGCTCGCCATACAATGACGAGCCTTGTTGATTATGGGAGCTTAACGCTTATAAGACCTTAACCTTAACAGATCTAGCCACTAAGACAGCTGATCGCGTAAAGCCAATTCAACGTTTTTCAATACTTTGAACTCTTCTCGAGTACAACCGCGCGCCACGGAAACCCAATGGTCGCCAGTTTCATCGGCCCCTTTAAACTCTGCACGCAACTCATATCGTCGCCATGTAACAAACGCCAAAATAAAGGTCAGTGCAAGCATTGGTAAACCGAACTGAGGAACAAATGCCCAAGTCGCCGCCGAGAGGACTAAAGCCAACGAAACGATATTGATTGCGTTTTCTTTAAGACCCAATTGACGAATTTCTAACTGTTTGATTTTACGTAAGCTATACACATCTTTTTTAACTCGGAGTTCATCAGAACCCACCAGAAAGTCTGATGCTTTGTATGACCTACGAAGTCGCACTAAATTCGCTAACCTGTTGCGTGTTTGGTTCTTATTCATCGCCTTTCTCCATGTTATTTAAAGGTTAGTAAAAACTAATATAATCATGAAGTTAATGAACGAATGCTTGTTTTATAAATCAAACCAATATTAAAATCAAGCCTATGCAATTAATAACAATTATAACAACACCACTTAGCATATAAAATTCAAATAAAAAGAAGGCTTATTGAGGAGTCTACTCATCGTAAATCGATGTACTTTAGTTAAGTGAGATATAGGCCGATAATATTTCCAATAACCGACCAAACATACCAAACGGCGGGCATAATTCCTCCTGCTTTGTAACCACTTATTTCAACGCGATTTTTGCGACAAACTTCGTGTTCAAGGAATGCTGAACAGTGGTCACATAACGCTCCACTTGTCATAGGTCGCATAACTCCCTTGCCCACTATCCATCCGGCTTTTAAATACCTGAATCACTCAATTGAACATATCAATATAGCTTATCGATTAAGCAATTGATCTCATAATGTAGAGTCTGTACGCTTACACTATGCACACGGTTACCTAATGAAGATCACGATGAACGAACTACTGACATGCGGTATGGAACAGAAACAACGAACAACGGTGACGAGTTTATTCGCAAGAAATGGATTTAAGATCGCAACGACTGACTTTGATGATGTGACTTTCGAACGTGAAAATGTGTTGGTCAACGTTCGATTTGATTCCTCTTCTAACGTTGAATCGATTTCAACTCTAAACAACTAACGAGCTCACAAGCAGGTCGCTAAAATAATTGAATGGCCAACATTCGAGTCATTTTAGCGTATCTTGCAACCTGCCCTTTTCTACTTCATACCCACCCTCTTCTCTTCCAAAAGCACCGAGTGACAATTAAATCAATAACTCGCAATTCCATGATCTTGGCTTATATTTATTAATACCCTTTGTACAAAAATTCGAAATGATGCCTGTGTTCCTAACTCGGTTAATTTATGTCAGTACGCTCTGTGAAAGTTGCGATTCTCAGGCTTTGAACGACATTCTTCAGATTTCACACGACCGCAATAAGCAAAGCCATTTAACAGGCCTTCTAAGCCACAATGATAAGTATTTCCTGCAATGTATTGAAGGTTCGAGAACCGCAGTGAACCATACTTACAATCATATCTTGAATGACACGCGACACAAAAACGTCATGATTTTATATTTCAAAGAGATCGATTGTAGGCAGTTTGGTGATTGGTCTATGGGTGATATTCCACAATCTAGCCTAACTGAACTGGTTAATTTACAGTTTTCAACATCTGATCAATTTAACCCGTACGAAATGTCTGGCGAAAGTGCTTACCGAATGCTTTTAGAGTTAAAGAAAAATTTGCCATCTGAATAGATATTCGACCCGACTTAATCCCTAGAGCGAGCAACAAAAAGCCCCAACGTATGGGGCTTTTTGCGTTTTATAGAGGCATCTATTTGTTATTCTTCAGTAATTTCTACTCACTCTCGCTGCTCGACGCCTCTTGTTCACTGCCAGAAAGAGCTTGCTGTTCGGCGGTAATATCAGACTCTTTGAACACAATGAACGCGCGGCGGTTTAATGCATCGGCTTTTTCAGAGCGTTCATTAATCGCAGGCTGCAACTTACCAAATGACTTCACTTCCCAGTTGAACAGCTTAGGGTCAAGTTTGGTTTTGAGGTATTCAACCACCGTTTCTGCGCGACGCTCTGCCAACTTTTCATTGTAAGAAAGTGAACCCGCTTGGTCGGTGTGCCCTGCCACCATTATGCTACCTTGCAGGCCGCTCAACTTCGTTGTGAAGTCATCTAACTGAGTTAGGTCTTCTTGCTTGAGTACTGACTTATCGAAATCGAAGTGCGGCGTCATTGCCATATAAACTTTACGTTCTGGTTTTGGCGGCTCACAGAAAGGCATCTCTTCGTACTTCTGAGCTTCTTCAAACACGATAAATGCACGGCGGTTCTCCGCTCGGTCTTTATCTGTCTTACCAAACAGAAGAGGTTGAGTCTCACCAAGATGTTTCACTTCCCAGTCATATTGCGTTGGGTCTAGTTGCCCTTTCAAATAATCTGCGACCGATTTAGCACGGCGCTGTGAAAGGCGCTCATTATATTCGAGAGAACCCTTGAAATCAGTATGGCCGACAATCGTGATGCGCCCTTTTAAGCCTCTGATCTCTTTAACAAAGGTATCTAAGTTGATCTTGTCGAGGTCGCGTAATTGATATCTATCAAACGCAAAATGCTCTGCGATGGCGATATGCACCTCACGCTCTGGCGCCAAACACTCGCTGATTAAAAACTTAGACACATCGATACCAGCAAACTTGTCTCGGTTCTCCTGACTCACATAGGTGTCGGTTGCACAGCCGGACAGCAGCAAAGTACTCATCACTGCGCTTATTAGGAAAATAATTGTTTTCATCTTACTCTTAACTGTCACTTCGAATTCTCAACTCTTAACTTTCAACCCACTTTGGGGCAGGCTTAGATCTTACCGACTAAGTTAATGAACACACCGGATGCGTCGTAGTCGTCATCATTGGTTAAGTCACTATCAAACGCAGAGAAGTTATAACCAATCCCCATTTTGAAGTTCTCGCCAATGTGCTTGTTCACCGAAACTAGCGCACCGTGTTCTAGCTCATCGTTGAGTGTGTCTGTTTTCCAGTGGTATTCACCCGTCACATCCCACTCTTTCATCACGCGATAAGAAGCGCTAAGTCCATATAGGTCGATGTCACTTTTAACCATCTCATTCGCACCAGATGCTCGTTCAAAAGCTTGCTGTTTGTCTTTATGGGCGTACTTAGTACCGACGTCCCAATGTTGGTCAATCGAATAGATCGCTTCAACTTCAATGATCTGACTGGTTTCGTCTTGATAATCCACATCGCGATCCAGTTGATCGAAATCTGCAATATAGGTGTAGCGGCTCAGTAAATTGAGTCGATCGTTGTAGATCGGACGATACGCGAGGCCGCCAGTGGCTTCAGTAAATTGCGCCATGGTTTCGCCCGTAGTCTCGCTTTCGGTAATGGAGTAGTTGTACTTGCCGAACAATGTGTACTCTTCCGTTAAGTGATGCGTATAACGGTTGGTCGTCACGATTTGTTGAAGTTCTCGCTGAGCGATGTCAGGGTCGTCTTCACTCTTATCCACTCGGTATTCAAATTTGTGGCTAAGGGTTATGTCATCTAGGTCAATTGAAGCATTGAAACTGATGGATTCACGCTCTGTGGTAATGTTCTGGTCATCTTCAATTTCACCAAGCTGATAACCAATCCCCATCTCGACATCTTCCGTCACATCGTAGCCAAAGCCGTATGAGTCGATACGGCCATGACCATCATTTTCATCAACAAACTGGTTCTCTTGGTAAAAATCGACACTGCTGGTGAGGTCTGCACGCTGACCAACAATCACGTTGTTTTGGCCTTCGTAGTTATCATCTACATAAGTTACGTAGGTTGAGTGGTCATCGGATACATCGTAAGTCACAGTCGCTTCTGCTACTTGGCCTCGGTCGCCATCGGTGTATTCGCCACCAAGAGACAAGTCTTCCAACACTTGGAATTCAGCACCAATCGACGCGCTGTCGTTTTCGTCATAGTCATCCGACTGGTCGACGGTCTTTTGCCCTTTGACGTAAACGCTGTTCTCGCTGTCCCACATGTATTCCAAACGCACACCTGCTAAGGTCGCATCGCTGTGCTCGTCGTTTTGGTTAAGCTCTTCAGTTTGTTGCCCTGCCGCCGAAACTTTGATGTGCTCGGTGATTTTAACTTGAGTCTCGATCTCAATCGTTTCAGTATCTGTTTCTAGATTACCATCGACATCGCGCTCTTCATTGGTCGAGAAGCGAGAGAGAACCGCCAAGCGATCGGTGGCTTGCAAACGGAGCTCTGCACCGTAAGCTTCTTGTTCAAGGTCATCGCTGCTGCTTGCGTAGCTGTATCCCGCGTCTTTGTCTCGATACCAAAGCTTCAGGTCATTACCAACGGCACCAAAGATGGTTGGAGCAAGATCATAAAGGCTGGTGACAGCTGTGATTTGGACACTATCACCCTCGCGGTCTTCCAACGTGTCGCCAATGGGCGTAAAGGTTAAACCACCATCAGTAGAGACGAAATTCGACTCGGTTTGCCTACCTTCACTATGCGCAAACTCAGCCTTAATGTAAGTCCCTTCAGTGGCACGTAGCGTTAAGTCCGTACCGTAAGACTCGTAGTCTTGGTTGTCCTTTTCTTGAGTCGCATACGTCACGCCAACACCAACGTAATCGTTGATCCAACCTTTAGCACGACCACCGTAAGACATCGCATCTAATGAATCTGAACCTTGTGGAACATACTCATAATCGACAACCAGAAAGTTTTCGTAATCATCGCCGTTTTCAATCACGCTACCAAAGCTATCGGATAGGATATTGTCGAGCGGCTTAGTCAGAATGATTCGACCTTGGTACGGGTCAAAGTCATAGTCGACGCCAGGCTCAAGTGGGATTTCATTCTGCACTAGGCCAGATTCATCTTTTACTTTGACGTAAACTTTGTCACTTCCAGGTACTGCTTCACCATGACGAAGGAAGTACAGAGAACCGCCCGTACCTAAGAACTCATCGTATGCATACAAAGAGTCTGCTTCGGCAGTAAAACCGACCACGTTCAAACGATCTTCACCGTATTGTGTAGTATCGCGAGTACGATAATCAGCTTTGAAACCATAGAGGCTGCGGTTGTAATCGTTGTTTTCGGTGCCTGTTAAACCCGTGTTGTAGTTACCCCACAAGTATTGAGACTTATCGTATTCAACATTGAGGTAAACCTTGCCTTTGGTGTTGACCACTTTTTCGATGTTTGAGCTGTCACCATAGTTACCGTAATAAAGCTCATCGTCGTCTTCGAGGATATCGAACACATCCGAATCGTCGGAGGCGAACGGATGTTTGAACATGTCTTTGATTTCACTTTCTCGCGTATCAAAGTGAGTCGTTACACGAAGTTTGTCGCCAAATTTACCCTGACCAAAGTACGCTAAACGACCTTGGTTATAGATGTCATCTTGGTACTGGTCATCGACACTTAATGCATCGCTATTACCAGACACATTGTTCTTACCAACATAAAGATCAGCCAAGCCGGTTTGTGCGTAGTAAGTATCTGGAATACGAACGTACAGCTTGTAACGACGTTCATCACCGTTATCAAACACAACCTTGGTTGGGAAAATGTAGGAGTCTGTAGGTAAGTACTGCTCTGCGTATAAGTTGCCATCTTCGACATCAAATTCATCTTCACCGATGATGACTTTATCTACGCCCTTTAAGCCGGTGCCGATAAATTTCGCTAAGCCCGCATTGGTCGGGATGTTGTGACGCATCAACTTAGCTTGGCCGTAGCTTTTATCTTTGCTCTCTTCATCGTCGTTATCGTTTCGGTCGATATCGACTTCAGAGTCCGGCTTGACTAAGTCAGTCACACCAACGGTGGTCACATCCATGTTGCCATCTTTGTCCCACGCTTTTAGGCGGAACATCAGCTGCTCACCGACCTCAAACTGATAATCAACATCAGTTTGACCATCCCAATTGATGTCAGAGTCGTTCGCCAGTTTATCGCCTTCAAGCACAGCGATTGGCTCAGACAGACCAAAGTCACCCACTCGGTACACTTCCAACTGGTACTTTTTGATGTAGTAACCGTAGTTGGTGGTAATGGTGAAACCGACGCTGTCACGCAGTGTGCCTTGTTCGACTTCTAATTCATCGCTGACACTGACATCTAATACTGGGTCAAAGCGAGTGATGTCACGGCTTGCCCAAATAGCGCCTTGCTCTAAGTAAATACGCGAGCTGTCTTGGTCTTGGTTCGGCTTGGTGATTTCAATGCCAGTCGTCTCAGAACCGAGTTTTTCAAGCTTACCTGTGTCTTTCGCTACCGCCATCACAGGAATGGCCGTTAACACACACGTCGCTAAACGAGACTTACTAAATACTTTCATACAATTTCCAGTTACGGTTCCAATGGCTTACTTCTGTTCACTTTGTTGGTCTTTGCGATGAACGCTAAAGTTGAACTTGGTGAGCTTGTTCGGGGTAATTCGCAACACTTTTGGGTTTTCGCTCACCACTTCCATGGAGGTGGAGAGCGAATCAGTGTCCAACTTCACGAGGAAGTTCTTACCTTTCTTATTGAGTACCCATTGGTCGGGCACGTGGTAACGACCGTACTGGTCTGTGTAAATAACGATTCCCTCAACCGTCATCAACTTAACGCCCGGAATACCATCTTCGTAAATACCTTTGTTCTCGATAACGATTTCCCACAGGTAATCCTCGCCATCGCGATACAGGTTTCTGGTTACGTTGAGGTTTTCCGCGCTCAGTCCCTTTTTCTTGTCCGATTCATGCTTAAACTGAATCTGACCTTGTGCGTCGAACTCGATACGAGAGCCCGCATCGGTCGTGACGTAGAAATCAAAGCTCTGCTGTGTGCGAGTTTTAAATTGAATCACCACTTTGCTGGTTTCTGGCAGCGTTCGGTTCACTGAATGTCCCCAAAGATCACCAAGATCCAAGCCTTGCTCAAGTGCAGTGGTTATCGCACCATCTTGAATAGCAACGTCTTGACCATCACGAATGATGTGCGTCGAATCAGCGATGTAGCCTTGCGTTGCTAAGTTCGCAGTTAGCTCAACATCAAACGCGGTTGCATCGGCTTGGAATCCATCTTTGTTGTGATCTTCAAAAACTTTACCGATGATCGATGAGGTATCGAACACCTTGTCCGGCTCTACGGTTACTTTGGCGGTGTCTTCATTAGAAACAGCCGTGCCATCAACCTTTGCTACTGCGGTGTTGATGTAATCACCAAACGTTGCTCCTACCGAGACACGCAATAAGTAACGAATACGCAGCTTCTCGCCCGGATCAAAGTTCAACGATGTGAACATTAACTTGCCCGTGTCTGATGGCTCTTGAGAGATAACCTGATCGTCTTCTGTACCAAACTCACCATCAATGCCGCTTAGCACAACTTCTGATGTATCCACGATGTATTTCAGACCACCTGGGTAACGGTCTTCCACAGTCACGTTCTTAAAGTAAGATTCATTGTTGTTCTCAACGATGATCTCGTACTCAACCGCATCACCCACTTGCGCGGTATCTTGCAACGCAGACTTGGTCAGCTCCAACTCTCCAGAATTATCAGGAATCTTCTTGATATGAGTAGTTACACTGTCGCTGGTTTCGGTACCGTCAGATTCGGTCGCCGTAAAGGTATTGGTAATGTCGTCATCCAAGCCCTTACCTAGCGTACCCACGACCTCAAACGCGTAAGCATTTCGTTTGTTGGATTTCAGGTTAACGGTAGTGTCTAAGTCTTTATTCGACGGGAAAGAATGACGCTGAATAACCGCGCCCGAGTCGTCGACTTCCACACCTTCAATTGTCCAATCGATAAAGACTTTATTACCTGTGCTGTTTTGTAGTCCACTGATCTCATCGGTTAGACGAACATTAGCCGCGTTACCTTGACCGTTGTTGGTCACGGCTAAGTAATAAGTGACACTGTCGTCATCTTCGGTGTATTCAGGCTTATCAGAACGTTTTTCAACAACCAGATCAGCACCCACTGGCGGCAAATCCAAAGCAGATACTTGATCTGCCACTGCCTGCATCGAGGTTTCAGAGGCCAACATGCCTTTAGAACGAGCGCGCATCGCTGGGCTACCAGTTAAGTCGAGGTAGTATCCAAGCACATCGATATTAGTCAGCATGTCTTCGTTGACCGTCAATGTGAACGTGTAATCAATCTTGCCGCCCGGCGATATGTCGACCAAGGTGAACAGGTCTTTGTCGTCATCAAAGGTGCCAGGTTGAGTTTCAGCCCCTTCTGATGTTGCCGTTAGTGTCCATTCATCAAACGCATTACTAAAATTACCATCAATATGATCACCCATGGATTCAGAGAACTGGGTGTAAAGCGCGACATCTTTGGCTATACCTCGGCCTATGTTTTGCACCACTAAGTGATACTCAACCTGCTCTCCCGGCACGTAATACGGGGCATCGGTAAACAGCTCAGCTTGAACCACAGCCGCAACTGTTTGAACTGGAGGACTGATAACATCGCCGCCATCTACTTGCGCAGTATTAATGATGTGTCCGGTCGCGGTATCGACTACGGTGCCTTTTGAGCGGAACACAACTGTGCCGTGCGGTGCAATATCCACACTGTACTCAATTGGGCTAATTTGCTCCGTCGTCGTTCCTACCGTGGTTGACTCAACAACCAAAGAAGTGGTTCCAGCAACAAAAGCAGGCCCAGTGGTACCATCGTAATAGCCCACCTCTATCGTGCTCATGTCATCGACAACATTTAAATCGCTGATGTAGTTGTTAGAGGTGTTTTCAATGGTAATCAAGAATTCCAGCTCACCACCCGGCTCATACTCGGTTTGTACGTTAGTTTTCGTCGCAACAAACTCAGAGTCTTTCGGTGTCATGACTACCGTTGAGTCTTGTGGTGTTCCGTTATAAGTGATGGTTGCCGTGTTACTGATATCGCCAATCGCCGTCGTACGAATCAACGCCTTAACATGGAATGTCACGGTACTTTGTGGCGCCACATCCATACTCACATCGATATCTTCACTCAAGTCGAACGTCTTGGGAGTGACAACAGAGCGATCATCCGAGGCGTCAAAGCTCACTTCCCATAGTAGGAATGCCGACTCTTGTTTATCCGCGGTCGTGTCGACTTGAATGTCACTGATGATGTCTTGAAGTTGAACACCAGATGCAAACGCATCAGAGCTGTTGGTTACGGTGATGTCGTAGTTAATCAGCTTGGTTACTTCATACGATGGCGTATCAACCGTCTTCTTGACCGAAACCGTCGCCAACACTGGTGTACTGGTAGCACTGTCATCAAACGTTGTGCCGTCAAAGGTCGCTGATGCGATGTTAGTAATATCGCCTGTCGCCAACGGATTAGTCGCAACTTGAATAGTGAAAACAATACTGTCTTGAGGCGCAATATCGAGCGTCTCATGAAGGTCTTCACCACGGGTTGCATCCGGTACTGGGGTTTCACCGGTTGTCGATACCGCCGATATTTGGATTGAAGCAGGGTCAAAAGCTTGTTCAGTCGTACCGCCTGCAATCGTGGTTTCAACCGACTTCAGCGCATCTTCAATAGCAACATCTTCAGCCCAACCTAAGCCGTTATTCTTAACGGTCACGGTGTACTGAAGTGTTTCTCCCGGAAGGTACTCTGCTTTATCGACATCTTTAGTGATCTCAACTTGCGCATCTTCTGGAATGTAGGTCGCGTCTGCAGAGTGCTCACCGTCGTCGCTATCAACTTTAACGACGTTAGTGATCTCGCCTTTGGCCTTATCATTAACAGTGTTGGTCACGACAAATGAATAACTGTCACCCGGGTGAATGCTGTAAGTCGCACTATAACCCTGTGCGTTATTAACCACATCTTTGCGAGCGTTCAGGGCTGGATCGCCACTGCCATCAAGCTGTTCGTCGCTAATGATCCAATTACCTGTCAACGCTTGCTCTTGATCTGGGCTGTTAGCCACCTCTGTCATGATGGTATCGATGCGATCCGTCAGGACTTGATCGACAAGGTAACCTTCACCTGTGTTAGCCACGGTGATCTTGTATGAGATAGGTTGACCCGGTTGATACTTAGCATCAGGTTCTGCAATTGGCGTCGTTTCTTTGGTTAGAACCAATTGACCCGACTTCGGAGTGATAAAGCCTTCTCGTAAGCGAGCGATCTTCGAATCGTCCAAACCATGTCGTAGATAAGCCGTATTGGTAAAGCGCCCAATCGCATCATCACGAACCTTACCTTGAACGTGAATACGGACAGCTGTGTACTTATCACCACCACCCGTACCAGCATCGTCACGCCCAGCCATCTTGATCGATTCAACAGGTAAATCGATGTCTGGACTGTTTTGACCAACTAGCTTATCTAACTCTGAAAAATCATTAGCGTCAGGGTCTGATGGCGCGGAGTTATAAAGCACATTGTAATCGACGCTCCACTCCGTGAGTGCGGTTTGCATCGAACCATCGACAGTTTCGACTTCGAAGCCACTGATGATGTCGCGGATTGAAAACAGGCCAGAATCCACATCATCGTTGGTAATATCGATGTAGTAATTCACCGTTCCACCAGGTACGTACGTAGGTGTATCTGTCCACTTATCAACTAGAATGTTCGAGCGGCCAGGGTTGAGGACAATATCGTTGGTGTTATCGCCATTCACTTGTGCTGTATTGGTGATGGTACCTGTCGCTGACGTAGAAACTCTGCCTTTCACGTCAAATACAATGTGCTCACCTGGGCGAAGGTCGACAGTTGCATTCAATGGTACACTGCCGTTGTAGTTACCTCGTACGTCATAAGAACCAACAGGTTCCACAGCAATCGCGGTGGTCCATTCAGAGAACGCATCATCACCATCTTCGGTTTTGATGGTATGAATAGCATCGATAACACTCACGTCATTCGCGATGCTATCACCCGTATTCTCTAGCGTAACTTGATACTCAACATCCCCGCGAGGTGCGTAGGTACAGCTACTGCCATCGTTTGAAGGAACTGAACAACCAGCCGATTCACCATCGGTGTAAACCAAGGTTTTGAAATAGTCGAGCTCAGCTTCTTGAGGTGGGATAGTTTCTGACGTCGCAGACTCATTTTCTGCCGTCACTCGGTTGGCTTCGATAGTTCCCAAAGCGTCATCACGGATAACACCCGTTAAGTTAAACGTCAGTATTTCACCTGCGGCAATATCGGTTTCAATATTCAGGTTATTGTTTGGGTTATAGCTAGGAACATAGGTATCGACGTTGGCATCAATACCATTACTGATTTCGTGAATGATATCGCCCGAAACAAAGGCAGACTCCATTGTTCCGCCAATAACCTCAACTTGGATATCCTTTACCGTGTCTTTGATTTGAATATCATTCGCCCAACCGTTTTCAGTGTTAGTGACCACAAATTCATACTCAACTTCGTCACCCGGCAGATAGGTATCCCCATCATTGAACGGGTTGCCGTTAATCGACACCACGCGTTTTTCAACACTGATATTATTTCCTAGTGGCATTAGAGTCGCAGTACGAACCTTACCGTCATAATTCGCTTTGTTTTGAATATCGCCCAACGCATCCTCACGAATCTCAGCATGGATGGTGAACGTTAGGCTTTCTTGAGGCGCGATAACAATGTCGTTATCAATATTGACGTTATTACCAGAAACGAAGTCAACCGCGTCTGTAATCGAACCTACCGCTGCCGTTTTTTCTAGCTGCACTTCCCAACCAGATAAAAATGGCTGGCCGACAGGGTCAGTGCCAGACGTCGAGGCATCTTCTGCAATGCGAGTCTGAATTGCAGAAATAGTATCTTCAAGGCGAGAACCATACTCAATACCATTACCCGTGTTCTTAATTTGAACTCGGTAGTAAACCTCGCTTTCACCAGCGACTTGAGAATACTCAGTCTTTGCCGAGGAGAGGCCTGCGTCATAAAATGCTTTCTTAGAGAACGAAATTTCAGGCTCAGCCATCTTTGCAGGTGGAGATACGGCAATTAGTTCATTTCCGTCATCTTCATCGATGTACGCTCGGTTAGTGAAAGAACCTACTGCTTTCGGACTGATTTTGGCCTTGATGACGTAACGCACAAACGATGACAATACTACACCGCCAAAGTTGTCTGCCGATATATCAAAGTGCGTATCAATCGGTTGATTGTCTTTAATCGAGTTATCTACATCAGGATCTGAAATCCCCGATCCATCAGCGAAAGTTTCAATCGTCCAACTATCAAACGCCGAACCGCGAGTTCCATCGTAGTATTGAGTCGTTATCTGGTCGATATCATCACGCAGGCTAATGTCATCAACGTGCGCCGATGCGATGTTCTCGATTAGGATTTCATACTCGATGTAGCCGCCAGGCATGTAATTGGTAGCACCAACCAACTCATTACCATCCGTGTCGTAGTAAGCCAGAATGTTTTTTTCGTAATCAATTTTGCGACCAGTTTGCGAAATATTATGAGATATCGTGTCGCCATCGACGGTTAGAACGTTAACAACATCGCCATTGGCTTTGTCATTGATGGTCGCGACAACTTGGTACTCAAGCTTAGCGCCCATCGGAATATCGGCTTCAACATTTAGGTTACTGTTGGTTGATGTGTAAACATTGCCAGCACCTGCGCCCGCATCCACATACTCAGAATCAGTTCCAGTTGCGATCGATGTGATGGTCCAATCTGAATACGCTGGTCCTGTATTACCATCCACTAAGCTGACCGTAATATCTTCGAGGTTATCGACGATTGGAATATCGTGAGCGTTACCTTTGCCGTCATTCTCAATCACTAAGTGATAGGTCACGGTTTGAGCGGGCTCGTACACCGCTTCATCAGTCGTTTTATCAAAATCTAAATGGTAGCCATCGGGAATCACGACGGTATCTCGATAATGAATATCACCGACCGCATCCGGTCTTACGGTACCTGTTACTGTGTAAGTCACGTCTTCGCCAGCATCGATATCAATCGAGGTTACGATGTCAGTGTCGTTCGCAACATCACCGTCTTTGGTACCATCTGTTGTACCCGCGTTCGCAGGATCGCTCTTAGCAACCGCCACCGTAAACTTGTTTGAACCTACCGAATCATCGAAAAATGGATTACCTGAATTGCCATCTTGTAGCTCCACTGATATGTCATTAATCAGTTCGTTAACGTCTACGTTGTTTCGATAACCATGTCCATCTTGAGAGTTGTACCTAATGGTATAAGTCAACTCATCTCCCGGAGAGTAGCGGTTAATGTTAGTAGTGCGAACAACGCCGCCGTTATTATGTACCTGATGGTTTTCAGCCACGGCACGTTTGGCATACTCACAATCGTCAGTACAACCGGCATTATCATCATGAATCAGCACGGCTTCGTTGCGGATTATGCCGCCGTCTCTGTCCGCTACACCGTTAGATACCGCATTGTCTTTGACATGCGCCTTAATACGCACCGTGACAAAGTCTTTGGCCGGAATTGAAACTGGGAACTCCACATCTTCAGTCGTTTGAGGGCCGAAACCAGAGCCAGTATCAACAGACCAATAGTCAAACGGGTTTTGATTAAGAACATCTTCTACTTCACCATCTTTATCATTCGCTAGCGTAGTAGTGATCTCACTCAGGCGATCCATGAAGATAAGATCGGTCTCATCAGTGTCGCTGTTATTGCCAATAACGATGGTGTAGGTGAGATCTTCACCCGGCGTGTAGCGGACAACATCGGTCGTTTTGGCTAATGAAACATTGATGTCATAGGTACTGTGTGAGTTATCTATTTGAGCGGAAGAGCTGTGGTCACGGTCTGTAATAGGATCGTAAACATCAACACGGTTCGATACTTGTTCTTCTTCATAGTCAGACTTAACAATGCCGCTCACCTCATAGTGAACCCACCCTCCGGGAGTGATATCAACGTCGGTATCGATGTCAGTGTCGTTAGCAATGTCACCGTAACGAGAACCCGGTTTATCTGTGTTGGTCGAACCTACAATTGTCCAACTATTAAAGAAGTTAAGCGCTGAAATACTATCTTGTACCGTTGCGTCATTTGCATAGCCAACACCGCGGTTATAGATATAAATATCGAACGTAGCGCGCTCACCTACAACAAAGTCGGTATTTTGAGCGGTCTTAGCGACTACAAGATTCGGCTCGCTAGGATAGGTACGTACCGTATCCGATAGATTAGTATCTGGTCCCGTCACTGTTGCGGTATTGGTGAATGCTCCCCAAAGAATCTCACTGTCGACACTGCGATCGAGTGTCCCAACAATGGTATAAGTAATCGTCGCACCTGGCGGGAGCTGAGCGGTGGCATCCAGATCATTGTTATCCGAGAACGATCCAGGGTCAGTCACGGCTTTCACCCACGGGGAGTCTGCCTCTCTTTCTGCACTGATCGTCCACGAAGAGAACACGGGCTTGGTTTCACCCGGCTCGTGAAGTAACTCTGCTTCTATGGTACTGATTTCATCTTTAACATTGATGTTAGAGGCGAAACCGTTCCCTGCTGGGTTGGTAATGCTGATCGTATAAGTGACAGTATTGGTGGTGTCGGTATACGCGTTTTGTTCGTTATGGCCATCAACACGCTTATCCAATACTAAGTAGTAATCTCGTGGGTATGAGCCTCTGTCGGAATAAAGCACGCTGTCGACTGTCACTTCATTACGGATTTCATCATCGGCAATGGGGTTTACGATCGCCGCAATGCTATAAACGATCTTATCGTGTGGAGCTAGCTTTGCCTTCACATCTAAGATCTTTTGATTCTTCTGATTACCTTCTATGTCATCAGTAAAGCCGGGATCACTGTTTGTCGAAATTGAGCCGTCAGAGGCATAAGATTTCGCAGTAATAATCCAGCTCAAATACGCTTTAGTCGGTGTATCATTAATAGACTGAGTCATGACAGAGACTAAATCATCATAAACCGGTATATCAATCGCATAGCCGTCACCGTTATTCTCTACCGTGATGTCGTAGTTCAGGGTACCGCCAGCTGAGTAGTAACGAGAATCCACTTCCTTTTGGACCTTTAATTTCGAGTTTGGCATTTGGACGCCAGAACCCGACTCGCCTAAGTTATCCCCTAAGCACAAGCCGGCATCGGTACCATCATCAACAATCTGCCCCACACTGGTGTCTGCCACTTTTGCGGTCAGCTTATAATGAACGAAGCCCTCAGGTGCGAGGTCGACTTTCAAATTGATGTCGTTTGTTGTCCAAGTATTGTAATTAAATGAACCATAATTCGATCCTTCACCACTTCTATCAGCGACTTCAAGCTTCCACTCGGAAAATGCTGAAGCATTAGAGCCATCCGCTTGCTCTGTCACGATACAAGCAAATTTATCGACAACTTCGATATCGTTGGCGAAGAACTCTGTGTCCTTGTTAGAAATAACAATGTCATAGACCACTTCGTTATCACCGACTATCCCCGGAACATAAGTCGTATCTGTGGTGTTCTTATTACGTGTAATTTGACTTGATGACGTCGTCAGAACGTCTTTCGAATCGAGAATATTGGCCAAAGCATCGCCAGAATCTGCGTGGCCATCAGCATCAACCACTCGGGCTGCAACTTGGGGAATTTGACCAATAGACACAGGGCTAACGTCCACCACAACGGAATAAACAATCTGCTCACCGGGATAGATAGACACTTTGTCTTCTAGTGACTTGTTGGACTCCTTTCCAGATGCATTGAGTTCAGAAAGGCTATTAGAACCGATCGAGGTCACTTCATTGGTCCAAAAATCGTAAGGGTTACCAACCGTGTCAGTTGCGTTCTTTTCGTTGCTGACATCGTTACCTAGATCGGTTTCAAGATCCGCAAGAAACTGCTGAACCGAATAATAGTACGCGATACCAGTGTTTGCTTGATTAGCAACCGTGACCGTATAGGAAAACTCATCGTCGACTAGGTAGTTATCCGATTGGTTCAAGGTATGTGTCAGGGTGATACTAGGCTCAGTGGGTGGAGTGATAACCTCATCAACTGTGACCAAGTCATCGCGTGTTTCAGCGATTATACCGTCATTAACGATGTCGCCGACTAAATTGTCGGCAACGGTCGCTTTAATTTCGTAAGTCACAGAACCGCCTATATCAATCGACGCATCACTTACTGATAAGTCCCCTGATTCGGCGAAGGTGCCTGGATCGCTTTTGCTGCCTTCAACCTTGGTGGCAGAGTTAACGTTGTCAGTAAAAGCTTGTTGCAAAGCCCCTTCAATATTGAGTGCCTTTATATCTGAAATGATATCTTGAACGTCGAGCGCCTGAATAAACGTATCGCCAGTATTCGAAACCTTAATCTTATAGGTGAGTTTGTTATTGAGTTGATAGTTCGCTTTATCGACCGAAACAACAACATCATGTTGATACACACCACGCTGAATGGATTCTGTATTTGATTCAACAGCATCCAATAGTCCAGTGCTCGCACTTGCGAAGTTATCAATCGTACCGGCTGCGTTAGCAGAAACGGTGGCGACCATGGTGTAGGTCACTGACCCACCAGCCGCAATACGCACACCTGATGCATCTAAGTTTCCGAAGCGACTGTAATCACCTGGAGATGACAGGAAGGAGGATTGCGCTTGAGTCGAGACTTGCGAGAACGCGCTGACATTATTCCCTTGGTCATCTGTCGTTAAGATATTTAACAGCTCATCCTTAACGTCCAACTCAGCAATAGCTTTATCCGACTCATTCGTTAAAACAAGCGTATAAGCCACCTCTTGGTCGTTGTCGTAAGACGCGCTGTCAACA
This sequence comes from Vibrio sp. 10N.222.55.C6, assembly GCF_041473395.1. NCBI lineage: Bacteria > Pseudomonadati > Pseudomonadota > Gammaproteobacteria > Vibrionales > Vibrionaceae > Vibrio > Vibrio sp. 10N.222.55.C6. Next base: position 72,823 of record NZ_JBFRSD010000007.1, on the reverse strand, counting down.
GACAGATCCATAACAAGACCCGTTGTGTCCGCATAGGAGGCAAATGGAATCAATAAAATAGATAAGAAAAAGGCAAGGTTGTATCTGAACATTAACGCGCACTTCACAGTAGATTGACAAGTGTCTAGGCAAAAAGCCATAGATTTGACGTCACTAATTTGGCACTTAGCCTATTAGGGACATGCGCAACATACAGTTCAAATAATCCGAACAATTAACATCTGTAAAAAACAAATTACTGAAGATGTTAAATAGAGAATCTGATGTCTAAATTAGAATCAAGACATTGAGTTAATTATCAGAAGGTTAATGTTTTAATGAGTGAGTTTTCACAGTTGTTACGTAACTTCAGAAAGGAACTTCAATTTACACAAACAGAGTTTGCAACCTACTTAAATCAGCTGGACGACGAGTTTAATGCGGTTGACGTCGTAACGATAAATCGTTGGGAAAACAGTAAGGTAAAGCCTAGTACATACAAAGCACTCAAGATCTTACAGTACCTTGGCGGAGATTTGTTTGAGACAATAAAGAGCTTTAAATCCGAACAAAAAGACACACTAATCGAACTGTTTTTAAACGAATCCTATGGCTCATTTCAAAGTAGAATTTCAGCTCTATCAGGCCTGAATCAACAACAAGGCAAACGCAACTTTAAGTCACGGCCTTTAATGTCAGAGCCGTGTGACACTGGCGTTATCGACAGAATCAAACTACTTTCTAAATTCACAAAAGTCGATATTTCGCCATTGGACCAAATTGATTTATATCTCTACTACTGTGAGAAAAAAGCACATGGTCACAAACTGATCAATGTAGATGGTGACATTGTGAGTCACAACGTAGGCTTTTTCTTTGAAGACCATCAATTTGAAACATTAAAAACTCAAGAGCTAGATCTAAGAATGGCCTGCTCTTTAAATTCAAGCAAAAGCATAAATTATTTTAATATAAGCTCACACTCAGAGACAAAAGATCATGTTATTGAGCATATAGTTTCAGATATACAGTTACTTTCTCAGAACAAAAACATTAAAAAATATTCTGTTTTAGTAAAAGACCCCAACATGATGAAACTCTTGAAGGGCGTGGGGTTTGAAGTATTTAAATTTTCAGAACCTTCTGCTAAAAAATGTAATATTACATTCAAAAATAAATATTATAGCTACTGTATATTAACGATTGATAAAATAGACTATCTGACGAATCGGAACGTAATGTCACTAATCAAAGATGAATATTCTACCATGATGAAATTTCCGCAATTACTGCGCGAAGCGCGCAAGAAATTGAAGTTAACGCAAAAGGATTTTGCGGCATACATTAATCACTTAGATGATGAATTCAGCTCTGTAGATGTCGTAACGATAAATCGATGGGAAAATAGCAAAGTAAAGCCAAGTAATTACAAAGCCCTAAAGCTACTGGACTGCCTTGGTCTGGACTTGTATACAACGTTGAAATCCTTTGATTCAGAAGATAACGAAGACAGTGCATTACTTGAAGACTTCCTTCGTGAGAGGTTCTTTTCGTTTCAAAGCCGAATATCGTCTATCACTAAAGGGGAAATAGAAGAAGGCTGCGACTGTCAGATCATGCCACTAATGACAGATCAGAATGACAAATCAGTAATAGATAGAATAAAGCTGATTTCACAATATACAAAGGTGGATCCTTCAGCTCTTGATACTATCGACCTGTTTCTCTATTGCAGTGAAAAAAAGGCGCATGGCAGAAAAATGGTCGATGTTAATGGCGATATTGTTAGTCATAGCCTAGGTTTTTTCTTCAACGAAGAGGTATTCGAGCAATACCAAAATAAACATCTACATATTAAGCAAGCCTGCTCTTTAGATTCTAATCATAACTTAAATTACATTGTGGTTAGCGGTCACTCTGAGAAGCGTGAACAATCTATTGCGAACCTGATTTCCGATATGAAGCTTCTTGCAAGAAATACTAAGATTAAAAAGTATTCCATGATCATAAAGAACCCAAGTGCATTGGAACTTATGAAGAACATCGGATTTGAAATATGGAAGTTTTCAGAACCAACAGAACAAAAGTCGAACATCACCTTCAAAAACAAAAACTATCGCTATTGCGTACTGACTATCGACAAGATCGAATTACTGAGTAATAAACATGTTATTTCTTTTATTAGTAAATATGGTTAAGCACCGGATTTTACCAACGATAGAAAGCTTATACTAAATTCTGCTTAAGCTTTTCTTCCAACGCTTGGATACACAGCTTGATGGCGATAGGCGTATTTGAAGCAAATGGGTTTAGCGCATAAACCGTGTTGGTGGGTAATTCAAAGCTTGGCAGCACGTCGACAACATCACCAAATAACTGAGGAATGCAGAAATCTGGAATCACACCGATACCAACACCTGATTTAATCAGTGCAAGGCAACTGTGGAACGAATTGGTGACGCAACTAGCTTGCTGTTGGTAGACAAAGTCCTGCTCAGTTTGAGAACTAAAATGATGAGTCACCTGCTTCCCCTGCCATGAGTTAGCGATATAAGGGATAGAATCAAGTTCGCGTTCACGCATGCTTTCAACGCCACACAACACATCTTTAAATTCACCCAAGCGTTTCTGTTTGAGGTTACTATCACGAGAACTGCCCACTCGTACCGCGAGATCAATATCGTGCTCCATGAAGTCTAAATGCTGATCGTCGCTTATCAGTTCTGGCTTTAACTTCGGATATTGTTTCATCAGTTCGGCAATAACAGGCGCTACCAATAAATCCATCAAGGCATTCGGAGCTGTGATACGAATCCGGCCTTGTGGCTCTTCTAGCTCGGCTTTTACCATATCCCAAGCCGATTCAGCGATCACATTGATGTCTTTGCAACTCAAATAAAAGCGCTCACCCATGCTTGTCAAAGTTTGTCTTCGTGTTGTGCGTTTAAGGAGAGAGGCGCCTAACTCTTGTTCTAGAATTTTGAGATGTTGACTGACGACAGATTTAGACAACTCTAACTTTTCAGCCGCAGCCGAGACTGAACCCTGCTCTACGATATGAGCGAAAATCGACATCTGCTTTAGCTTACTCATCTTATTGTTCTCTTTTTACAAACAGTATTTTCTATTATCTCTGTTTTTCAAATCAATTTCCAAGACTAAACTCAATTCAACTTATCGAAATACCAAATAAAAAAGACAGTGCTCGAAACAACAAGACTGTTATGGAGAAAGACAATGTTAGACAACCAAATTTTAGAAGCATGTAAGCAAGGCATTAACGCGTGGCAAAAGGCTTTCAACAACCAAGATGCGAAAGGTTGTGCCGATCAATATACTAAAAGCTGTGTAATGGAAGCGCGTCCATTTGGTACTTTTGAAGGTCATGAAGCGATTCAAGCATTTTGGCAAAACATCATCGACCAAGGTTTCAAAGACGTTGATTACACCGATGTAAAATGGGAAGAGCACACAGACGGCGGTTACATTCTTACCGCGAGTTGGACAATGAACAAAGCGTTTGGCGTTGTACATCATGAACATCAAGGTTCTTCGCTCGGTAAAACAAGGCAACAGACTGAAACCAGACCAGCAACAACAAGACCAAAAAATAAGCAAAAACAAAGCAAGTCACTGATAATAAAAGGGATAAATTAGATAAGCGTACGGCCAATATTATGTATTACGTAGTCGTAGATTATTGAATATTAATTTTACATTAGAGTAATTAATAGGCTGAATGAACCAACAAAAGCCATAATTAGTTCGTGCACAAACAATTCGAATACGAACTATTTATTAAGCTTTCATGATGTTTCCGAGGCGAAAGTTCGCTCGATAAAAAATATAAGATCAACTCTCAATCTCTACCTAAAAACCAAAGGTCAACCGGCTAAAGTCAGCGAGTTGAAATCAACCTTTTCAACCAAGAATTTTAATACGTCACACCAACTGTGATACTTGCTGCAAACTGCCAATTGGTGATTATCTAAGCTGAACTTCAACTTGTAGAGTGCTCATTGCTGAGCCATTCTTTATAAAAGAAATAAGCATTTTCCCGTGACGAAATAGAGAAAAAGACAAGGAATTCGAATGATAAAAATGTTGGTGTGTGACTTTGACGGTACGCTTGATGGAGGCTCATCTCACGGTGTTAACCAGCTATTTGATTACCTCACAGAACAACCTGATATTCGCTTTATCATCGCGACAGGAAGAACATTACCTTCGATTCGAATGGGTTTAGAATCGGATAACTACCCGAAGCCACACAGTATTATTAGCGATGTGGGCACCAAAATTCATCATGTTCATTCCCAAAAACCAGACCATGTTTGGCATAACCAACTGGAAGCTTCTTGGAACAAATCAAGGGTAGAGACGGCTCTCGCCCCCCTTGATTTTATGGGTGATCGCATAGAAAACCATCAAGGCGATTACAAGATCACCTTTGAAGGAAAGCTTTCAGAGCCTCAACACGAACTGATTGAATCTAGCTTGGAGATGCACGGATTAGATGTTCACCTAACGTATTCACACGACTGGTATCTAGACATCACACCAAAGGGAGTCAACAAAGCAACCGCTATCCACCATCTTTTGAAGCAACACGACTTGAGCATTGACCAGGTTTGCGTTGCCGGTGATTCAGCTAACGACACCTCAATGCTCACCATTGAAGGCGTAAACTCGATACTGGTTGCTAACCATTACCCAGAGGTTGCTCACCTATCGGATAGAGACAACGTATACACGAGTAGAGCAACACATGCTGAGGGTGTCTTAGAAGGCCTTAAATACTGGCAAGGACGTGCAGCAGCGGGTAATTAGAAATAAGGACTGCTCCCTACTTGCTATCCTTATTTCCAACCGGGAAGCCAATGATCCTTGTCGGTGAGATCCCGCCAGTTGATGTCTTCCTCTCGTTTGGTCATCACCGCTTCTATCAAACAACGAATAACCTCCCCTTCTTCAAACTCGACCTCTGTGACCATAAAGTGTTTTTCTTTCTTTACAGGGCTAACGGCCGTCCATTTACTGCGAAGTAGTTTCTTTGGATTGATTCGATTCATGAGTTTATTTCTCGCTTAGATGTCATTGATTATTATGGATTGTCTAGCCGACACTGAGTAATAGTCTTCGTCGCAAGAAAAGGATCAAAAAAAGCCAGCGATTAGGCTGACTTCATTCAGTTAGCTATTACTTGTTAAAGATTAGCCGTTTTTAGGTGGATCAAATGCCGTGAGTTCTAATACTGGACCTGTGTATTTTTCAATCTTCACAAGCGCAGAGTTTGCAGCACAGCCATTCGCCAAACGAGAAGTCGGGATATCCAACGTAAGCACGTTACAGCCACCGTTTTTACATAGACCTGTGTCTTTATCTAAATCAGGCCAACCGCCTTCATGGATACATACAGAGCCTTGTTTGATGCCATCCGTCACTAATGCACCCACCAATACTTGTCCACGACCATTATGTGCACGAACCAAGTCACCCGTTTTAATGCCTCGAGCTTTCGCATCTTCAGGGTGAATTGAAATCGGCTCACGGTCTGCAATCGCATACTCTTCGCGGATCTTCGCGTAGTTGAACTGGCTATGCAGACGGTGCGCGGCGTGCGCTGTCATCAGTTGCAGTTCGCCATCTTTAGCGTTGCCTGTGTACTCTGTTGGTTCTAACCAAGTTGGGTGTGCAGGGCAATCATCTAGTTGGTAACCTTCAATGGTTCTTGAGAATATCTCGAACTTGCCACTTGGTGTACCTAGTGGGTTCATGATTGGGTTCTCACGAAAATCAGCGTAACGAACAAACTGTGCGTTCTTCTCGTTCCACTTCATCTCGATCAACTGATTATCTTCCCAGAACTTGCTGAAGTTAGGCATTACGATACGCTGACCACGACCACCTTGCTGTGCGGTTTTGTAAAAACCATACAGCCATTCCATCTCGGTCTTGCCTTCGGTGTACACATCACGACCACCCGGAGCAAGTAACTCAGACATGTCCGCAAATACATCGAAATCGTTACGAGCTTCACCTTGTGGCTCAACCACTTTCTTCATTGGCACTAAGTGTTGGTTACTGTAGTCACCCGTCATCGTCATATCATTACGTTCAAACGATGTAGTAATTGGCAGAACAATATCCGCGTGCTTAGCTGCTGCTGTCCAGTAAGGTTCTGAGATAACAATCAGCTCAGGCTTTTGCCAAGCTTTGATCAAGCGGTTGGTATCTTGGTGGTGAGTAAAGTTCGCACCGCCTGCCCACCAGATCATTTTGATCTCTGGGAACGTTAGGTTGTGACCATTGTGATGGTAGCTTGAACCCGGGTTTTCTAGCGCTTCAACAATACGAGCTACAGGGAATGCGTTCACAGATCCTGAAACAGCCCAATCGTTACCCGCCGAAGAACCACCGCCAAGTGACGCTGAAATCGCAGGAAGTACGCCTGCATCACGAGCAGGGTTACCACCGTTTGAGTAGTGGTAAGAAAGACCGAAACCACCACCAGGCAAGCCAACTTGACCTAGCATTGTCGCTAGCGTAACCAACATCCAGTGACGTTGTTCACCGTATTGTTGACGCTGCATACCCCAGCCAGACATCAGCATAGTACGGTTCTTACTGAAGATATCCGCAAGTAGCTCAAGCTGCTTCACTGGCACACCACAGATCTCAGACGCCCACTCAGCAGATTTTTCTACGCCGTCTTCCTTACCCATCAAGTAAGCTTCGAATACGTCGTAACCTGTTGTGTATTTACCCAAGAATTCTTTATCGTGCTTGCCCTGTTTCACTAACGTGTGTGCGATACCCATCATCATGGCTACGTCAGTCATTGGGTGAGGAGCAATCCACTCTGCGTTGTCACCAAAAAACTCGATAGTCTCAGAGCGCATTGGGTCAATCGCAATCACTGTCTTGCCCGACTTCTTCAACTGGTGGAAGAACTCAAGACCTGCACAGTCGGTTGAGCTCCAAGCGATCTTCAAGGTGTTAATTGGGTTTAGGCCCCAAAGTACCACCACATCACTGTGCTCAAGGATAACTGGGTAAGTCGTCTGCTGTTCATACACCTCAATCGAACCCACAACGTGCGGCATGATAACTTGCGCAGCACCTGTTGAGTAATCACCTAAGTGACCAGAGTAACCACCAGCCATGCTCATGTAACGTTGTAGAAGCGTTTGCGCTTTGTGCAGAACACCACTTGAACGCCAGCCATAAGAGCCTGCGAATACAGATTCCGCACCGTGCTCTTGACGAATACGTGAGTGTTGTTGGTGAATCAATTTGTACACTTCATCCCAAGAGATACGAACAAATTCATCACTACCACGTACACCTTCAGGTGCAGATGGGTTAGCCAAGTAGCCTTTACGAACCATAGGGTACTTAACACGCGCTTTGGTGTGTACTTGATCAGGGCCTGTGGTCTGCAGGCTATTTGGAACCGTTTGTGCCAGTGCATTCGTCGTCGACACTAACTTGCCATCTTTCACTTCACACAGCATTGGTCCCATACGACCTGATGTTAGAACACCAGAACCACGTTTGTCCGAAGCAATTGCGCTCATCGGCGTCAAAGATGTGAATGCCAACGCACCAGCTGTAATACCTGTGCCTTTCATAAATCCACGACGTGTCATATTAGTCATAATTTTATCCTTCTAATTCTCTTTAGTGACCAACAACGTCTTTCGCGTGGGTTTGGAAGTACTTAGTCAGCAGCTCAAGGTTTTGCTCAGAAATGTCTGTACGGTCGCCCATACTTTTCGCAACAGGTCCCCAAGCATTCACAGTGAAGTGGTTTGAAGGAATTTTCGCGTGACACGTTGCACAGTAAACGTTGTCCAACTCTTCTGCGTAAGACCAGATTGGGTCTAGTTTATCGACAACTGGAGAAGTGATATCACCCGTTAGCGCAACTGAACGCCACTCGTTACCGTAAGCATCGGCTTTATAGTCACCAGTAGTCAGTGCTTCTTGACCTTTGTCTGTCAATGTCGCAACGATTGCACGTTGGCCTTCACCGAAGTAAAGCACTTGCTCTGCACCTTTCATTTGGAATGCATTCAAAGTCACAGTACGGTTGTCGCCTTCAGCCTTGACCACTTGCAGTTCTGCTGTTGGGTTTACACTGCCGAAGTCACCCATTGCGATATCGGTTACTGGGTAAACCACTTTCGCATCTGCTGGCGTGTTTTTCGTAAATGCGATCAGGGTATCGAACGCTTTGCTATCTAGCTGAGCTTCAGGAGCAAAATGTGCAACGCCTTTGTGACAATCGATACACGTTTGGTTATTTTCGCGACCATAAGCATGCATTTTTGCTGCATCACGAGATTGCTCGAACTCTTCCATTGCATCGAATTCGTGACAAGAGCGACAAGTCGCTGAGTCATTCTCGCGGAATTGAGCCCAAACTGTCTCAGCCATCTCTTCACGGTGTGCTTCATATTTCTCAGGCGTGTCTATCTTACCTGAAATAAATTCGTGGTAGATGTCTTTGGACGCTCTTACTTTGGTGATCACGTAGTCAATCGGATCAGTTGGAATGTGGCAATCGGCACATTCAGCTCGAATGCCTTTTGCGTTACTGAAGTGTACAGAACCTTGGTATTCTTTGTGGGGTGCTTCCATTGTGTGGCAAGAAACACAAAACTCAGTGCTCGATGTATAGTGCATAACGGCTGCAGTTCCCCCTAAGGTTAACCAACCAATACCTATACCAACCGCCGCTATTAGTGCGATATAACGTTTTTTTATTGTCATAATTCTTAATCATCTTCAACAATTGGTTACAATTAAGATCAGAATAGTACTTTAGGGGTAGATCAGTTTGATTTGGATCATAAATCGCATTCTGAGGAACAAAGATTGAACCTTTATGAGAACCCAAGGGCACTTCACGAAATTATTCCCCACCAGATACAATCGCCCACCAAATAAGAATCGACGGTTAAATATCTATTATTGATTAATCTAACATCAACGAGACAAAACGGCTTTCTAAGTCAAAGAAGTAAATTGTAAATCTATTACAATATTGGCTATCTATTTTTCATAAACTCCTCACTCAATGAACCAAACAGAATTCCAACAAAAAATAGCGAGTTTCACCGCCATCGAACAAGCGCTTGATTACTTCGAAATTGGCTTTGATAGCAAGTTTATCGACCAAAATAGAATAGAGCTTGTGAAGCGCTTTAATGGTTATCTGATCCTATCGAAACCCGATGATTGGTTCTCAGGAAGAAGAGCGCTGAAAAACGCTTATTGTAAGGTTCAACGCAGCAAGTTAGATCGCCACACACGTTCAGCCTGTCGTGGGTGTACAACTTGTCAGCGTCGATAGATAGGAAGTACTGCTCAAAGTAGAGAACTAAAAAGTAGATAGTTGAAATAACATCTCATTACGATTTAGTTAGTGGTTTGCTCGAAAAAAAGTGTGCTAGTCTTACGGCAACTCAACTACGATAAAAACTACAATGAAAATTTTCAGCAATTTCGAAAGCGGCAACATTCACGTCGTTTCTGCAGATTCACCACAAAACATTCAACTGACGATCCCAGCAGACTACCAAACTGAAATCTCTCAGTGGTTTCACTTCCGCTTAGAAAGTGAAGCTCAACAATCTCACCACTTTGAAATCGGTCAATTGGCAACATCTGCCTACCCTGAAGGCTGGAAAGATTACGATGTAGTTGCATCGTATGACCGTGAAGAGTGGTTCCGTATCCCATCTCAGTTCGATGGCGATACATTAAGCTTCGATATCATCCCTGAACACGATTCAATGTACTTCGCGTACTTCGCGCCGTACTCATACGATCGTCACCAAGATCTTCTGCACAATGCTCAAACGCACCCTGCTTGTAAGCTTGAAACTCTAGGTCAGACGCTAGACAACAACGACATCACTTTGCTAACCATCGGCGAGCCAAGTGAAGAGAAGAAAAACATCTGGGTTATTGGTCGCCAACACCCTGGCGAGACGATGGCTGAATGGCTGATCGAAGGCCTGCTACAACGCCTACTTGATGAAACAGATACGGTTGGTCGCTCTCTTCTAGACAGCGTTGTGTTCAGAGTTGTACCAAACATGAACCCAGATGGCAGCATCCGCGGTCACCTGCGTACTAACGCGATTGGCGTAAACCTGAACCGTGAATGGCAATCACCTTCTATGGAACGCAGCCCAGAGGTATTCCTTGTTCGCGAGCGTATGCTGGAAACGGGCGTTGACCTGTGTCTAGATATTCACGGCGACGAAGCGATTCCATATAACTTTGTAGCAGGTAGCGAAGGCACACCTTCTTACAACGAGCGCATCGCGAAGCTAGAGAGCCACTTCAAGCAAGCACTGCTCACTATCACGCCAGAGTTCCAAGATGAATTTGGTTACGATAAAGACGAACCAGGCAAAGCAAACATGACAGTTGGCACAAACTGGATTGGTGAGCAATTCAAGTGTTTGGCTTACACCGTCGAGATGCCATTTAAAGATCACATCAGTCACGCTGACGAACTTTACGGCTGGTCTCCAGAACGAAGTGTCGCGTTTGGTCACGATATGCTAGCCGCAGTTTGGGCTACAGTAGACGAGCTATAAGGCGAACTAAGCTCATTAGCTTTACCTGTATCGCCTTTGGTTTATAAGAATCTGGGCTATAGATAGAACAAAGCCCAGCACTTGTGAAAGTGCTGGTTTTTTAATATCGGCTTGGATGAGTGAATCTAACTTTAAAAGCTTTCTATGCCACTCTGAGGCTAGCAAAAAACACTGGGTATCTTTGCCTAATGTGGCGTTGTTCAGACACCATATCTTTGAAGCTTGGGCCTTGTGATAACTGAACGATCACTTCGTCACCTTCTTGTCGCAATACAGCACCGCTAATATCGATACTGTTGTTGTCATGCAACCTCAAGGTGCCGGCCATTGAAAAGCCACGATAAACCGGAATGATGTTACGCATCATCAGGCGTACACCCTTTTCAGAAACTTCGCTGACATGAAAAAGCTCATCCTTAATTCGCATCACCGGACGAGCCTTTTGAGGGTACTTTAAGCGGTAATATTTGCGTTTCTGGGTGAATGAATCTTCACGCATTGGTGACTCCCTGTCTCTGTTATTTCGGTCAAGCAATAGGCTGTAGCTTCAATTGGTCTCAAATAAACACATTCACCAAATTGATAGCTAATAATTATATCGACTTCCCGAGCTAATGCTTTAGAGATTTATACAGAGAAACACTGATTGCTTAGCATTCAGTAAAAAATGAGAACTGAATCGGAAATGAAAACTAAGATGGAAACGAGAACTAAGCCGGAAATGAACTGAACCAATAGCTAAAAACCCAATTCTTCGCATCGCACCCTAAAGCTGAAACAATGCCAACTGAATGCTGAAGCCCACGAATAGAATCCCACACACAATGTTCATCATTTGCGAGGTGCGCTTTTGAACTAACAAGCGCTTAAAGGTATCCGCCATTAAGATCACAACTAAGAACCACATCGACACCACTGACGCTTGAATTGCACCAAGTATCAAACTGTCTGTCACAATCGCATCTGTTGAAACAAATTGAGGGAATATAGAAAGATAAAACAGGACAATTTTAGGATTCAGTAGATTAGTGAGAAGCCCTTTGAAAAATTGCTTATAAAGCTTACTTCCCGATGCACTGACCACAGAGAGCACGCCCTCTTGAGCGCGCAGCGCCGCACGAAAATGGTTATACCCAAGCCAGACAAGATACAAAACCCCAGCCCACTTTAGCCCTTCAAAGGCCATGGGAGTGTTCGACAGTAATAAGCTTATGCCGTTAGCCGAGATAAAGGCATGAAAAAAGAAACCACATGACACGCCCAACACGTTCACAAATGCGAACAGCTTCCTTTGAGTTAAGGCTGTGCTTAATACCAACAGCGCATTTGGGCCCGGGATAATGGCAATAAAAAACACGATAACGATAAACAGCCAGATACTGTCCCAACTCATTTCGATCTCATTTCATGAACATTTTTAGGGCGGACATTGTACGTCCATTCAGTGCCATTACAATATGATAAACGCTTAATTATCGCGTATGGCTAACATACATAATTCGCGCGTATAATGAATGTGTTTATCGTCTAACATACAAAACTGATTCTCTAACATTTGTAGCCCTGTTAGACTCCACCTCCCTTTTGATACTTGGTTCATTTATGTCATTTGCTAGCCTAACCCTTAACGCAAAAACCGTCTCCGCGCTCCCATCTCAATTCAATAAGCCAACAGAGATACAGCAAGCGGTAATTCCTACCATTATTGCGGGGAAAGACGTACTTGCATTGGCTCAAACGGGCAGCGGTAAAACATTGGCGTTTGGCTTACCGTTACTGAATAACATCAACCAAGATGTGAATGAACTGCAAGCACTGATCATTGTTCCAACCCGTGAACTTGCATCTCAAGTGACCAAATCTTTAGAGCCGATCGCAACAGCGCTTGATATCAAATTGGTAACGCTAACGGGCGGCGTAAATACTGATGATCAACAGCAACAATTATCGACTAAACCACAATTAGCCATCGCCACACCGGGCCGCTTACTTGCTTTAATCAAAAGTGATGAACTGGATGTCGCTCAGTGTTCATCATTGGTTCTTGATGAAGCCGACCGCCTGATCGACATGGGCTTTTGGCCAGATGTTCAAGCGATTACTTCAGCACTACCGAGCAAACGTCAGTCACTGTTGTTCTCTGCGACACTTCCGCCCGAATTAGTAGGGCAAGCTGAAGAGCTTCTTTTAAATCCAGTTAAAGTCACGACACATCAAGAAAACAGCGTGGTCGCGACTATTGAAGAAACCCTGTATTTAGTGAACAAAGGCAGTAAAGCTCAAGCGCTCATCGCACTACTCAATCAACACACATGGCCGCAAGTATTGGTATTTATTGGCGCAAAAGACAATGCCGATGCATTAACCAAACGATTGAATAAAGCCAAAATCAGTGTGAGTGCGTTACATGGAAATAAGAGCCAAGAAGAACGAGAGCAAGCATTAGAAAGTTTCAAAAATGGCGAGACTCGTGTGCTTATCGCGACAGACGTGATGGCTAGAGGCATTCATATTGATCAGTTACCTGTCGTAATTAACTTCGAATTACCTTCTCACTCAGCAACTTACGTACACCGCGTTGGTCGTACAGCAAGAGCAGGAAGTACTGGCTGCGCGGTCTCTCTGGTTAGCCACAGCGAAACTGACTACCTCAATGCGATTCGCACCTTGACCAATAAGCCGTTAGTGCTGCAACCATTAGAGGGTTTCCCGGTTACCGACAAACCTGCATCTGAAACGACCGCTCGCAAGCGTCCACCTAAAGATAAAATGGCCAATCGAAGAACAGCTAAAAAGAAAAGCATTAAGCAATTTAAAAGCAAACCAAATAGCTCTAAGTAACCAGAAATAACTCTAAGTAACCAGAAATAGAATGGTCAGCTCAGTTTGTACTGGGCTTTTTTATATGCAACAAAATACAAATTCACACCCAAAAACTTCCCTAAAGTTGCCAACTTAAATGACACTTTTGTGAATTATGATGCCAACGTATTGATTCTTGGTTGCTCAAAAAAAATACTCTTAAATCACGTTGACGCCCCTATATCTAGCAACTAGATTTTTCTATTAGTGTCTACAACAGGAGGTCATTGAAATGAAACGTGCTAGCTCTACATATCGATTACAACTGATTAAGGAAGTGGCAACTCGCCGAGATCGTCAACGTTCCAATGACCCGATGGCAAACTACATACAAACCCTAATAGATAATAAAGATGATTGTGATACTTCGGTTGAACGCAACCAGAGGTTCAGTGGCAGTCATTTTGATGAGCACATAGGTGGTTGGGTAAGTGACCACTGGGGTAACAAGTAGGACAAAGAGAGTAATCCAACCAGCATAATCGCTGTAGAATTCGTCTCCGAATTAACCTATCATCTGCAACAATTCCCTATCCTAGAGTAAGCAGAAAGTGTCTGAGTTAAAAAGAGAAAAAGAAGTGATGGTTGCCTTCCAAGTGATACCTCGCGTTAAAGAAGGCAACAACTTCGAAGTGGTTGATAAAGCCATTGAAGTTGTGAAAGCTGCCGATGTGCCTTTCCAAGTCGGTGCGATGGAAACTACGATGAAAGGTGAACTCAACCAATTACTCGATATCGTTAAAAAAGCAGAACAAGCTTGCTACGATGCAGGGGCGGTAGAAGTGATCACAAACATTAAGATTCACAGTAAAACCACCGAGGCCGATGATACATTTTGCACGTACCATCGTGGTGTAACGAAAGCGAATCACATGTTTGTTTAATCACATTTTTGTTTCTGAAAACTGAGCTTTAAGAAAGGCTCTGAAGAACCAGTGGTGTTATTGGAAAGGCATGTCTGAGAGGTGAGAAAGGATTTCCATTCGTTCTTCTTCTGACATCGAATGCCAATCACGCGGAGTCTCTTCAGGGTCATCTTTTGCCCCGATCGGTTTTCGGTCAAGTGCTTTGACTGGCTCTTTTTTGATTTTTACGTTCTTTTTATTCATACCGACACCACTCCTTCAGGTACAAAGGTACCTACTTTAATATTACACCCCAACCATTATGTAAAGTAATAGTTACTTCGGAGTTAAATAAAATCTAAATACTTCCTCTTTAGCCAAAAAGATCTCTTGGGGGACTGGTATTTCCCTCTTCATCGACCTGCTTACCAATCAAGTTTTTTTGATTCATTATTTTTCTTCTATAGCGCTGACGACACAGCTTTATCACGTGCAATTGTTCTGACGGTGTCATCGACATCCAATTAAAGCGCTCTTCTCTCTTGCGCATACAACCGTTGCAATAGCCTTTGTCATCGCTTGAACAAACCCCAACGCAAGGGCTTGGAACTTGGAAAAACTCTAACTGCTCCACCATGCCTCCTTACACATTCAAAATTACGCTTACTCTCTCAAAAATAAGCGATTAATTTGTCGCCTGGCTCGTGAAATCCATACTAAACTATGACCTTATACTGACACATATAGTGTTTTGTAAACTATACTTTGAACCCATCAAGTTACACTTATCCGGTAACTTCGTTCTTTCCTTTGGAGCCTTATAATATGAAGTTTAGTTCAAAAAAATTACTAGCAGTAGCCGCTTTACCTATGATGCTAGCAGCATGCACAACAACAGGTGACAACGCGATGCAAGTAACACCAACCGATCTACAGCACCATAATTGGGAACTTGCGCAAATTGATGGCAAGGACATTGTGAAAAGCGAAGACCAAGCAGCTCCTCGTCTAGAGATCGGCGAAAAGATGACTGCAAACGGCATGGCTGGTTGTAACAACTTCTTCGGTCAAGGCGAGCTGAAAGACGGTCAATTCCGTATCAAGCAAATGGGCATGACAATGAAAATGTGTCACGGCTCTGCGATGGAAATCGAACAATCGGTTTCTGCTACTCTAAGCGAGTGGAGCGACGTAACGCTAACAAACGATACGCTAGTACTGAAAAACGATGTACACACGCTAACGTACACAATTCGTGACTGGGTAAACTAATCCGTCATCGAAACCAAATACTGATTAAAGGAGCCTGATGGCTCCTTTTTTATTGTCAGCTTGCCCTCACTACTTCTTCAAAATTGACGCTCATCGCCGACTTTTCGTACCAACCTCCAATAAACCTCAAAAATCTCTCATTTAGATGCAATAAATTCAACGGTTCAGCGGTCTGTTGCTAGGATGGCAAAAGCCTAGAGTCTGTCGAGTTTTCGAGATGATTACGTATCGAACAAAACTCGACCGCGAACTCCCTGCTTGTTCTCAAGTAATTGATTGAATTTACTGTTGAATTAGAATTTATTTCAGAAACAGATAGAATAACTATTAGGGCATGTTGATCTTTCGTTAACCACGAAGGGTCAATACGCACTAGGGAGTTCGAAAATACAATGCTCTTGCCCGTTCACTACCAAATGGAAAAGTTTATGAACAAGATAGTAAGTACGTTAGGAATCATGGCAACCGTTGCATACAGCGCAACCATTTATGCTGATGAAGCAACATCCATCGACAGCTGGAACCAAATAGAACAGCAGGCAGAGGGAGAAACTGTCTACTTTCACGCTTGGGGCGGAAGCCAAGAGATCAATCGTTACCTACAGTGGGCAGGCAAGAAATTACAAAGTGACCACGGTGTCACGTTAAAGCATGTGAAAGTGACCGATATTGCGGAAACCACCACTCGACTGCTTGCTGAAAAAGCGGCAGGAAAGAACAGTGAAGGCAGCGTCGATATCGTCTGGATTAATGGCGAGAACTTCCGTTCGATGAAAGACAACGCGCTATTGTTTGGGCCATTTACGGAATCACTTCCAAATTGGCAGTATGTCGATAAGTCTCTGCCAATTGATGTCGATTTCTCAGAGCCGACAGAAGGCTTAGAAGCACCGTGGGGCGTGGGACAACTGGTGTTCATTCATGACCAAGAAACACTTCACAACCCGCCACAATCATTCTCTGAGATGTTAAGCTACGCTCAGGCTTTCCCGAACCGCTTAAGCTACCCTCGCCCACCAGAGTTTCATGGCACGAGCTTCATTAAGTCACTACTGATTGAACTAACAAACAATAACCCTGCGCTGGCTCAGCCGGTTTCAGAAGACAACTTCCAAGAAGTAACGGCACCACTGTGGGCTTACTTAGATAAATTCCATAAAGTGGCGTGGCGCGGTGGAAAGCAGTTCCCAGCAGGCACATCGGAAAGCATCCAACTTCTGGATGACGGACAGATCGATCTCGCGATTACGTTTAATCCAAACTCTGTTTATTCAGCACAAGCCAGTGGTCGCTTAGCCGAAACCACTAAGGCTTATGCTCTAGAAAGCGGCGCTCTATCTAACATTCACTTCCTTGCGATTCCTTGGAACGCCAATGCAACCGCGGGTGCTCAAGTGACCATTAACTTCTTACTGAGCCCTGAAGCACAGTCTCGCAAGGGGGACCTCAATGTTTGGGGCGATCCTTCGGTTCTGAGCAGCAAGTACCTCACTGGCAGCGCTAAAAACACCCAGCAATTTAAATCGGTTGATGAACCACACCCTAGCTGGCAAAACGCGCTCGAGAAAGAGTGGCTTAAGCGATACGGTAACTAGTCTTCATGCTACGCGCTCTATATTTTGTTGTTATAGCTGTATGCATTATCCCGACCATTCCTGGGGTAGCGGGAGTCGTGGCTTCGTCACTGAGTTTCATCCCGCCCCTTGGTTTAGAGGAGCCGACACTCAACGGTTTTAGCCAAGTCTTTCAATGGGAAGGGGCTTGGCACTCTATTGGCTTAAGCCTAGGTTCAGCAATTGCAAGCAGCTATATAGCCTGCTTCCTGACCTTTTGTATTCTTCAAGCCTCTTGGGGAAACAAGTTTTGGAGAAAGATTGAGTTTACGCTATCGCCAATGCTTGCCATTCCACATGTAGCTTTCGCTATCGGCTTTGCTTTTCTGTTTAGTCCAACGGGGCTTGGCGCAAGAGCGGTACATCACTTGCTCGGCGAATCGGCTACCAGCTCTGAATTGGCGTTATTGGTGAAAGACCCATACGCGTTCGGCTTAATTATTATGCTCGCACTCAAAGAAGTCCCCTTCTTATTGCTGATGAGCATTTCGATACTTCAGCAAATTGATGTAGAGCGTATCACCAAGGTCAGTGCATCGCTCGGTTACAGCCGCGCTCAGATCTGGTGGAAATGTATTTTCCCACAATGGTTTACCAAGCTTCGTTTCCCAATGCTGGCGGTACTCGCTTACAGTGTCTCGGTTGTCGATATTGCTTTGATCATAGGCCCAACCAACCCGCCGACCTTTGCCGTTTTGGTATGGCAATGGTTCAACGATCCGGATCTTAACCTACTTCCGCGAGCTGCTGCTGGTGCCATCGTTTTGTTTGGTTTAGCTTCGTTGATCATCGCCTTGGCGCGTTTAGTTGAATGGGCGGTTCTTAAGTACTTTCGAACTTGGCAGTATTCCGGAAGAACAGGGGCAAACCTTCCGGGGAAAACGGTATTCACTGTCCTTGCTAGCCTTTCACTGCTGATCATTCCTTTAATGGTAATTTGGAGCGTTGCTCAGCGTTGGCGCTTCCCTGATTTACTGCCGAGCCGCTACAACATGCGCTTCTGGGAGTTCGAGTGGGATGCCATCATGAGTACTGTGGGTCAAAGCTTATGGATTGGTCTGATTGCCGCTTCAGTCGCTTTGTTGCTTGCGCTGGTGGCTCACGAATACAGAATCAAATACAAGTGGCAAGTTCCGGGCTTCATTATCGCTATTCCAATGCTAATACCACAGCTTTCAGTGTTGTTTGGTATGCAAGTCACGACCCTCTACATCGGCAGTAGTGCCTATGAGTTCTGGGTGGTTTGGGCGCATGTTTTCTTTGCTTTCCCGTTCGTGTATCTGTCTTTGGATGGCCCGTGGAAAAGCTTCAATGATGGGTTGATTAAAGCCTCGCTGAGCCTAGGTAAATCGCCATTTCAGAGTTGGTATTCGATCAAACTACCAATCTTGCTTCCTGCGATTGCCTTTGCTTGGGCGGTCGGGATCAGCGTGAGTTTGGCCCAATACCTTCCAACATTAATGCTCGGCGCGGGCCGTATTAGCACGATCACCACAGAAGCCGTTGCACTTACCAGTGGTTTCGACCGCAGGGTGACAGCAATCTATGCCATTTGGCAGGCCCTATTGCCTCTGTTCTTTTTCTCTTTAGCGATATTAGTCAGCCGACTTCAACTCAGATATCGCCGTCTTACTTTTAAAGGTTTCCTAAGTAATGAGTCTGTACCTCAACGACCTCGCCATCCGTAAAACCGATGGAGATTCGCTGTTCTCAGCGCTAAACGTCACATTAGAATCTGGCCAAATACTGGCTTTGATGGGGCCGAGTGGCTGCGGAAAGTCGACCTTACTGGATGCGATTGCTGGTCACTTAAGTGAAGAGTTTTCGTACTCTGGCACCGTTGTGTTGAACAATATTCAGCTCGACGAGCTTCCATCACATCAGCGTGAAGTCGGTATTTTGTTTCAAGATGACTTGTTGTTTCCGCACCTCAAAGTATGGGAAAACTTGGCCTTTTCGTTACCGAACTCTGTTAAAGGTTCCGCTCGCCAAAAACAAGCAATGGCTGCACTAAAAGACATAGAGCTAACTCACTTAGCTGAATCTTTCCCGGATCAAATATCCGGCGGTCAACGCGCAAGAATAAGCTTGACTCGTATGTTGTTAGCCAAGCCTAAACTCGCCCTGCTTGACGAACCGTTCAGTAAGTTAGACCAAGAGCTCAGAGCACAATTTCGCGATTGGGTCTTCGAACAGCTGACCAAAGCGAATATCCCTACATTAATGGTCACGCACGACGAAGCCGATGTACCTCAAGGGGCAGAAGTACTGTCTTGGCCATGGAGAAGTAACCATGCTGGATAAGTACTCCATTAAGGTCATTAAGTGGCCATTAAATCAGTCTGCTAAGTTACTAAACCAATTGGGTATCACGGCCAATCAAACCACGTTATTCGGATTTCTGATTGGGTGTTTAGCGTTTCCAGCGTTGGCATTTCAACAATATGAGTGGGCGTTAGGCTTCATTGTGTTTAATAGAGTATGTGATGGGCTTGATGGAGCCTTGGCTCGAATCCAAGGCATTAGTGATGCGGGCGGTTTCCTCGATATCAGCCTAGATTTCCTATTCTACTCGCTGATCCCTTTTGGATTTGTCATTGCCAACCCAGAACACAACGCCATTGCCGGTGCATTTTTGATCTTCTCTTTTATCGGCACAGGCAGCAGCTTTTTAGCGTTTGCGGTTATGGCAGGCAAGCGAGGCATTGAAAACCCAGTCTATAAGCATAAGTCTCTGTACTACATGTCAGGGCTAACCGAAGGCACTGAAACCATCGCTTGTTTCATCGCGTTTTGTATTTGGCCTCAACACTTTGCGGTTATCGCTTACACCTTTGGTGCAGCTTGTTGGCTAACCACGTTCATGCGTATTTATTTTGGTTTTCAGACACTAAAAAACCAAGCTAGTTAATAAATGAGTTAGTTTCTTGCACCTATAAAAACGCCGCTCATTGTGAGCGGCGTTTTCTATATTAGTATGGATAATGCCCGCTAAATCATGACATCAAGCTTCAGCTGAAGCCGTGATTTTAAACCTCAATACCTTTAGGCTTGAATCAAGGTCGACATCGACAAACTCAGGCGGGTTGTCCAGACGCTCAATGAACTCAACGCTTGGTGCTTCTTCTGCCATCGTCTCAATCAGGAAGTTTGGTGATACTGCTGGTGAGTTCACACACGCAATCACTTCACCGCCTTCAGTTAGAAGTTCAGGCAAACGACGTAAGATTTTTTTGTAATCTTTGGTTAGAGCAAAGCTGCCTTTTTGGAACGAAGGTGGATCGATGATAACGAGCTCGTAAGGACCGCCCTTCTTGATTTTCCCCCACGACTTAAAGATATCGTAGCCAAGGAAGTTAACCGAGCGCATATCGTGTTCATTCAGACGGTGGTTATCGCGGCCTTTATTCAACGAGCCACGTGACATGTCCACGTTCATGCATTGACGAGCGCCACCAGCGATAGCCGCGACAGAGAAACCACAAGTGTATGCAAACAGGTTAAGAACGTTCTTATCCTTGGCATTATCTTGTACCCACTGACGACCATTACGCATGTCTAGGAACAAACCGAAGTTCTGATTACGGCCAATGTCTAATTGGTACTTAAGGCCATGCTCAACCACAACCGGAGAGTCATTCAACTCACCCCATAGAACCTCTGAAGGCGCACCATCGGCATAACGGTGTTGCAGAACAATGCTTGTGCCCTGCTTTGATTGCCAGATATCTTTGTTGGTGAGTTCAACCAATCCAGCTTTAAGAGATGACAAGAATTCATCGTCGACTTCTTTAAACACGTTAACCAGTAGCTGTCCATCAACCCAGTCACATGTCAGTTGCTCTAGACCAGGCCAAAACTTACCGCGCCCGTGGAAAATACGGCGTAGTTCGTTTGGTACTTCATTAAGTTGCTGTTCAATATGACTAAAAAACAGAGGTAAAGCTGATGCTTCCATTATTTCACTCACTTAGTGTTTAGCTTTGGCCAAGTTAATGACCAAGGTTCAAGCCAACTGTCCAAACCGTTCGACACGGTTTCTTGATGCCACTTCTCACCCAAGGAGTTTAGGCTTCTTGGATCGCAGACATATTCGTAGGCTTGTGATTGATAGGCAAATCGAATCGCGAAGGCATGTAGATAACCTCTGTCAGCCTCACTCGATGGATTATAAATAGGGTCACCAACAATGGCTGAGCCGATCGACTTCATCGCGACACGGATCTGGTGAGTTCGCCCCGTATAGGGTTTGCATAACAGCAGACGCTCACCGGGTTCAGCCGTTGCTGATAAAAACTGAGTAATCGCAGGGTTCTCTTTGGATGTCAGAAGTTTCCAACTTGAGCGTCGTGAGCGCTCCATGTCTCCTGAGATCAAACCTTGCTTTTTCTTTGGCTTCTTAGAACCGATCGCAAGGTAGTATTTCTCTACTTCACGCTTTGCAAATAGCTGTGAAAGCTCGCTCGCCGCCGACGCATTTTTTGCCAGCAGCAGAATGCCCGAAGTCATTTTATCTAGTCGATGAACGAGATACAGCTTAGGCTCATTAATTGCCTTAGCAACTTCTTGAAGCAACATGGTATCGCCATCGTCTTTGTGGACGCTGACTCCAGGGTGCTTATTGATAAGTAAAAAATCAGAGTGGTTCAGAAGAATATCGAACATTAAAGGCTAGCTCCATTGTAGAACGTGGAGTATACCTCGTCTGAACCCAGATTCCAGCTACGAAAAAGCCCAACTCACTCAATAAATATTGAATCGTTGGGCTTCTTTTCAGCAACTAGCGATCAGTGCGTGGTCTTTACTCGATTACCAATAGGTAAATAGAACCAAGCTACCGCTTTACCCCAGTTTAAACTTACCAACTAATGCTTCTAGCTCAGCAACCTTAGCGTTCAAGCCTGATGTATTTTCGGAGCTACGAGTTGCTAGCTGCAGAGATTGCTCAGAGATATCGCTAATCGCGGTAATGTCCGCTGCAATTTCTTTGGTCACAGCCGTCTGTTCTTCTGCCGCAGTCGCAATAGAGTTAACCATGCTTTGTACATTGCCCGCACCGCTCACAATCGCTTCTAGAGCCGAAACAGCACCTGAGCTTTGCTCAACACCAATCTCAACTAAACGACAGTTATCTTGAGTGTAAGTCACCGCTTCTTGAGTGCCCGATTGAATCGATTGAATGATGCCCGAGACTTCTCGTGTCGCTTTGGTTGTTCTTTCTGCTAGCGCTCGCACTTCATCGGCTACCACAGCAAAACCACGACCAAACTCGCCTGCACGTGCCGCTTCAATTGCAGCGTTAAGAGCTAACAGGTTAGTTTGCTCAGCAATGTCTTCGATTACCTTGATAACGCTACCAATCTGCTCACCGTGAGAACCTAGAGTATTCATTTGCAACGACATATCGCTCATTTGAGTCGACACTTGTTGAATACTCGCCACCATCTCAACAATCACGTTGCGGCCATCTTCTGCAGAGGTTTCTGAGCGACGTGCTTCTTCATAAGTTGAAGTACCTTGCTGCGCCACTTCAGAAATGGTCAAGCTTAGCTCTTCAGCAGCCGTTGCAATCAAGTTAGCTTTGTCTGCTTGAGCTGATGCACCAGTAACGATGTCTTGGCTAATAGAAGAGAGCTCCCCTGTCACCGATTGGACTTGGTGAGTCACAGACGAGATTGAACCTAATAGGTCTACTAGTGATTTCTGCATCTGGTTAATCGACTTAGCCAGTTCAGCCAATTCATCACCAGAATCATCAATAATGTCGCCTGCCGTTAGGTCACCATTTGCTACACGTCGTGCTACTTGTTCTACACGAGTAAGACGATTGGTAATAGAGCTAGACAATAGATACGCAATCACACAACCAAAGACAATCGCAATAGCAGACAACACCATGATGGTGCGCTCAATGGTAGTAAACGTGTCGGTTAGTGTCAGTAGTGACTGTTCTGTATCTGCGCGCTCACTTGCTGACGCTTGATCCAGTAAGTTCTCAATAGGGATAAGATTGCTCTCATACAAAGATCGTAGCTGTTGAATATTGGCTAGTAGCGCAGCTTCATCATTGATCTTCGGCACAAGCTTTGATTCAAACTCTTGAGTGAAACGCCCCATCAGGTCTTCAATTCGCTGAATACGGCGGTGGTCTTCCGAACCTCTACTCTCCAAACGCTTAGCCTGCTCGATAGCTTGAGCAAATTCGTTCTTGCTGGTTCGATAATCATTGAGTGCGTTATCAACCAGTGTAATTGCACCAAGCGCATCTCGGTATACATCACCCGCTTCATCAATCAGTACCAGGTAGGTAACAGTACCCGGAACATCGTCCATTCTAATTTCATCTGCGCTCTGGTGCGCGCCGATAACTTCTATCCATACAATACTGACTAACGTAACAAGCACCGCCAATATAGAGCCAAAACCGGCATACAGTTTCTTTCTCACTGACAATTTCACACAACACCTACCTAAATTAAATACCGATCAAAAATTCTTGATATTCAATATATCGGCTAGGTGACGGATAACTTTAGTGAATGTAATGTTTTATTTTTTGATAAGAATTAAGTATTTGAATAAAAAAATGGGAGCCATTGGCTCCCGTTTCTTAACTTACTTTAGCTCGCGATTGTAGCTTCTTAAAACTATAGCTTCTTAGAGATAAGCGCAGAGCCAGCAATAATACCAATACCTAGTAGCATGATTGCACCTTTACCGCTGTCGAAGCCAGAAGAGATACCCATGAATGCAACGATTGCGATAGCTACTGGGATGATGTACTTAACTAGCGTGTACCATAGACCGAATAGTGGGAAAGATACTTCACCATCGTTAGTGATTTCTTTCTCTAGGTCAGCACGGTTTAGTCTCCAACCAGCGAAGATACATACCAACATACCGCCAACCGCTAGGAAAATCTTATCCGTTAGTAGGTCGAAAATGTCGAACGCGCCAGTATCAAACAGTGTTGGACCGAAGCCGCCAAGTGATAGAGAAGCGAAGATACATAGAATCGCCATTACAACACTTGCAGACAGTACCGCTGTTACACGCTTCATGCCTTTCTCATCGATTAGGTAAGAAACCACAACTTCAAGTAGAGATACTGAAGATGTTAGTGCCGCAACACTCAAACCAACGAAGAACATAAGAGCAAATAGAAGACCAACTACGCCGCCCATTTCAGCGAATAGCTGAGGAACAACAACGAATACTAAACCAGGGCCCGCTGCAGGTTCCATACCGAACGCGAACATTGCAGGGAACATTGCAACACCAGCTAGAATAGCAACACCAGTATCCATTGCGGTTACCATTGCTGTTGTCTGAACTAGGTTCTCTTTCTTCTTAAGGTAAGAACCGTATGTCATCATACAACCCATACCAAGACTTAGAGAGAAGAATGCTTGACCTAGAGCGGCTAGGATTACATTGCTGTCTACTTTAGAGAAGTCAGGACTGAATAGGAACTCAAGACCAGCCATCGCGCCCGGAAGCATAATGCCTTTGATTGATACTACAATAAGGATAATGAAAAGAAGCGGCATCAGGATCTTACCTGCTTTCTCAATACCACCAGAGATACCTTTCATAACGATAACAACGTTAAGTAGTAGGTATAAGCCCATCCACATTAGTGGTTGAACTGGGTTTGAGATAAAGCCACCAAAGCTATCACCAATTGCTTCTGGTGCGTCTAGAAGACCACCTGCAATTTTACCGATGTATGCGATTGACCAACCGCCTACTACTGGGTAGAAACCCATGATAAGTAGACCACTGAATACGCCGATAACGCCAGCGAACGTCCAACGACGGTCAGTTGTTTTAAATGCACCTACTGCTGATTTTTGCGTATGACGGCCAATCGCAAATTCAGTCAGCATGACACTGAAACCAATAAAAATTACAAAAAACAGGTAAATGGCAACGAATGCACCACCGCCACTTTCGCCTGCTGTGTATGGGAATTTCCAAATGTTACCTAAGCCAACAGCAGAACCTGCTGCAGCCATTACGAATCCTAACTTCGAACCCCAGGTATCGCGGGGTGTTGTGGTTGTATTACTAGTAGCCACGTGTACTCCAAACTTTTGTGTTATGTGATGTTGTGTTTTGCTTTGGGTGGCGTCTTTAAAAGGAAGGTGTATAAATAAATTTACACACCTAAAAGATTTGATTGACGCTCGTTGTCTAGCAAGTAAACCAGTTTAAGAATAAAATTGGAAGTGCATACCGTACAAATTTCGTTAAAGATGTAAATTTTTATGGTTAAATGCCGACTTTTCATACAAAACAATCGTTTTCTTCTTAAATTGACCAAAACTTAACAACTTTAACCTATTTACATCTTTTGCTCTATTTTGTAAATAGTTGAATCCTTAAATTCCCATATCCGTTAAATAGCATTACTATCTAAGTGTCTCTTTTTTCGAGTATTCAATGTGGATAAGCTTTATCATTTTTTAACTTTGGCCTCTGTTGTTTTGTACTGGGTTCTCGTAGCCGGTGTGACGTTTCGTGTTGTACTAAAACGACGCTCTGTCAGCGTTTCTCTTGCTTGGCTAATGGTTATCTACATTATCCCGATTGTTGGTGTAGCTTGTTACTTCCTTTTTGGTGAGCTAAACCTAGGCAGAAAAAGGGCTGAACGCGCTCATCGTATGTTTACCCCTTTCGGCGACTGGTTCCGTCAATTGAATGATTGCCAACTTCACCAACCAGGGAAAGTCGGCTCCCCTATCCATAAGATTGACGAGCTTTGTAACAATCGAATGGGCATCCCTGCACTCAGTGGAAACACTCTATCGCTGCAATCTTCACCAAACGAGATCCTACACGCAATTATCGAAGATATAGAAAATGCACAAACCAGTATCAAGATGGTTTTCTATATTTGGCATCCAGGTGGCCTGACCGATTCGGTTGCCTCTGCGCTGATTCGCGCTGCAAAACGTGGCGTAGATGTTAAAGTTTTGCTCGATTCAGCCGGTAGCCCTCGCTTTTTCAAAAGCCACTGGCAGTCAATGATGAAGGACGCAGGCGTTCAAGTCCTACAAGCACTAGAAGTGAGCCCATGGCGTATTTTCTTACGTCGCCTAGATTTAAGACAACACCGCAAAATCATTGTGATTGACGAGACTATCGCCTATACGGGTTCAATGAACATGGTCGATCCTGCTCACTTCAAACAAAGTTCCGGCGTTGGTCAGTGGATTGATGTAATGGTCAGAGTGACTGGGCCAACCGTTAATGTGTTATCCGCTATTCATGGCTGGGATTGGGAAGTTGAGACTGGTGAACGCATTCTCCCTGATATACCTGAATGCCCAGTTGAAGAAATCATGACACATCATCCGGTTCAAGTAGTGCCGTCTGGCCCTGGCATGCCGGAATATTTGATCTTACAAGTACTGACCATCGCCATCAATCAAGCGAATCATTCTGTACGTATTACTACACCTTATTTTGTGCCAAGTGCTGACTTACTCGAAACACTTAAGATGACAGCTCAACGCGGCGTAACTGTAGAACTGATCATTCCACACAATAACGATTCACTAATGGTTAAATGGGCTTCTCGTGCGTTTTATACCGAGTTGCTTGAAGCTGGCGTAAAGATCTATGAATTTTACGGTGGCCTTCTTCATACCAAATCGGTAGTGATCGATGAAGAGTTTTGCTTGATCGGAACCGTCAATATCGACATGCGCAGTTTGTGGCTCAACTTTGAAGTGACTCTGGCTGTGGATGATGTGCATTTCACGCAAAAACTGTCTGAGCTGCAGAAATCTTATATCGCTTCATCCCACTCTGTAGAGTTAGAACAGTGGGAGCAAAGAAACCTTAGTAATCGCTTCTTTGAGAGGCTGTTCTACTTGTTCAACCCACTCCTATAATTCCAGCAATGAGTCGATTATGGCTCGTTGTTTCCCCATCGATCATTTTTAACCTTTCACTGTTAACTGAGTGAAAGGTTAAAAATCGTAAGAAAAGCGCAAAAATCCCCGCTCCGCTCTTGCTTTGAACACTCTTGGCATGTTTTAAATAGGACATAACCGATTGATAAGGAATTCACAGCATGTCCGAGAACAAAACCACTAAACTTATCACTGCCGGTCGTGATAAGAAGTGGACCAATGGTGTTGTTAACCCACCAGTACAGCGCGCTTCAACTGTCGTATTTAACTCAGTAGAAGAGAAGCGTAAAGCTACGATTAACCGCGCTAACAAGACCCTTTTTTACGGACGTCGTGGAACCAACACTCATTTTGCCTTCCAAGATGCGATGGTTGAAGTAGAAGGCGGCGCGGGTTGTGCACTGTACCCGTGTGGTACAGCAGCAATTTCGAATGCCATTCTCTCTTTTGTAGAAACAGGTGATCATATTTTAATGGTTGACACCTGCTACGAACCTACTCGTGATTTCTGTGACACCATCATGAAAAAGATGGGGGTAGAGACAACTTACTACGAGCCAACGATTGGTGAAGGTATCCAAGACCTTATCAAGCCAAACACTAAGGTGCTGTTTACTGAGTCTCCAGGCTCTGTCACCATGGAAGTGCAGGATATTCCAACACTAGCGCGTATCGCTCATGAACATGACATCATCGTTATGCTAGACAATACTTGGGCGGCTGGCGTGAACTTCTCACCGTTTGATTTTGGTGTTGATATCTCGATTCAAGCAGCGACCAAATACATCGTGGGTCACTCTGATGTGATGCTAGGTACGGCAGTCGCCAATGAGAAATGCTGGGATCAACTAAGAGAGCAAAGTTACTTGATGGGGCAATGTGTCTCACCTGATGATGCTTATTTAGGGCTTCGCGGCATTCGTACTCTTGATGTGCGTCTACGCCAACACGCAGAAAGCAGCTTGAAGGTCGCAAAATGGTTAGAGACTCGTCCTGAAGTTAACCACGTTCGTCACCCTGCTCTTGAGTCTTGCCCAGGCCATGAATTCTTCAAACGAGATTTTACTGGCGGTAATGGCTTGTTCTCTTTTGTACTAAACAACTCTAATATCAAAGCGACGACAGCGTTACTTGATGGAATGACACATTTTAGTATGGGTTACTCTTGGGGTGGATTTGAAAGTTTGATTCTAGCTAACGAACCAAGCAGTTTTGACAGCTTGAGAACTGTTGCCAATCCTAATTTCGAAGGTACCTTGATACGTGTTCATATTGGGTTAGAAGATGTTGATGACCTGATTGCTGATCTAGAGGCGGGATTAGAACGTTATAGCGCTCTGATTTAATCTGAGACGATAGGTCTAATATGCAAAAAAGGCAGGATATTCCTGCCTTTTTCTGTTTAAAGCATAACTCAAAATACTCATATTCAGATACTTCAGCTCATAATACAAACCGCTCATAGTCCAGAAGCTTTCAAAGCCAATATTGAACCTTAAAGCACATCCACTTAAAGATCTCAGAGCGATGAAAAAATGGCTATGAATTTTTCAATTTCTAAGTGATTGTTCCGCTGAAATAAATAACACTTTATTTGTGTGGGCAACCGACTAAATGATCATTGACCATACCTGTTGCTTGCATAAATGCGTAACAGATTGTTTCTCCTACAAACTTAAAGCCTCTCTTCTTCAAAAACTTACTCATCGCTTTAGATTGCTCGGTAGAAGCGGGAACTTGAGACATCTCAGTCCATTGATTCACGATCACTTCATTATCAACAAATTGCCATAAGGCATTAGAAAGAGAGCCGAACTCTTTCTGTAATTCAAGCGTTGCTCGTGCATTGTTGTATACCGAAGCAATCTTACCCCTGTGTTTAACCACATCGAAGTTTTCAATGATGTGCGGCACGTTGTCTTCATTCAGCTCAGCTAGCTTGTTTAGATCGTAATTATCGAACGCGGCACGATAGCCTTCACGCTTTTTAAGGATCGTAATCCAACTCAGACCGGCTTGAGCACCTTCTAAAGTAATGAACTCAAACAGAACTTGGTCATCATAAACAGGCACGCCCCACTCTGCATCGTGGTACTCCCTTTCAAGCTCATGTTTAAGCGCCCATGCACACGTTCTATCCACTGTATTAGCTTCCATTTCGATGGTCTCTTTTAGTAATCGTACATAAAAATAATGCCCCAATTAGGGGCATTATTTCAAAGGTCAGTTGACGTTAAGCCACTTCAATTTTATGGAACAAACGATACAGCACAGGCACTACGATTAGCGTGAGTACAGTCGCAAAGCCTAAACCAAACATGATGGTTACTGCCATTGGTTTGAAGAAGATATCCGGTAGTAGAGGGATCATACCTAGAATGGTGGTAATCGCCGCCATACATACCGGGCGAACACGACTCAGAGCCGCATCAACAACCGCTACATACGGATCTTTACCAGATTTCATCTCAATCTCAATTTGATCAAGTAGTACGATACCGTTCTTCAGAAGCATCCCAGATAGACTCAAGAAGCCCAACAGCGCCATAAAGCCGAATGGTGTATTCAAGGCTAGCAAGCCTGTCGTCACCCCTATCAACGCCAATGGAACCGTTAACCAAACGATCAGAGGCTCTTTCACCGAGTTAAACAAGAACACAGTGATTAAGAACATGAACAAGTAACCCAGAGGCATGGTTGTGAACAGTGACGCCTGTGCATCTGCTGACGACTCATATTCACCCCCCCATTCCAATGAGTAACCCGGAGGCATCTCAATCGCTTCAATCTGTGGTTGTAAGCGTTTCTGTAGAGTTGAGGCCGTCTCTTCACCCAATAGATCAGGATCCGCCATTACCGTTAGCATACGCTTACGGTTCTTACGGATGATCAGTGGATCTTCCCATTCTAGCTCGTAACCTAACGTTACTTGTTGAAGTGGGATGTACTCACTTAATGCTGGGCTCCAGATCTTCATGCCTTCGATGTTACGAATATCGACACGCTCGTCTTCAGGCAAACGAGCCACAATCGGCATTAACGTTGTACCATCACGATACACACCAATCGACTTACCAGAGAAAGACATTGCTAGGAAATCATCAACGTCAGATTTAGTAATACCATAACGACGCGCTTGGCTTTCATTGAACTGAGGCTCTAATACCTTAGTTCTTTCACGCCAATCGTGACGAACGTTAAATGCGCCTTCATCAGCACGCATGATGTCCATCACTTGTGCAGCGATTGAACGTAAAACCGTTGGATCAGAACCCACAATTCGCGCTTCAATTTTCGCACCGCCACCAGGACCTAATTCGATCTGTTTAAGCTTGTAGTCAATCTCTGGGAACTGACCATTTACATGTTCACGGAAGCGTTTCATTAGCCCTTCAAGTACTTCATAACTTTTCACACGAACCGTTATCTCGCCGTAAGCGCTATAACTTTTCTCTGGCGCATAAGTCAGCATGAAACGTTGCAGGCCTTTACCCGCGGTTGTCGTGATATGTTCAACTTCGTCCTGCTCAGCTAGCCAACTCTCAAGCACTTTAAGCTTGGTATTGGTCGCTCGAATATCGGTACCTTCTGGCATCCACACATCCACTTGGAACATAGGTGTGGTTGAAGACGGGAAGAAGGCTTGCTTAACGAAACCAAAACCGTACACACTCGCGCCTAAACCAATAATCAGAACAAACATGGTTAACCAAGCACGCTTCATACAGAACTCAAGGAAGTTTTTGTAGATAACAAAAACCATCCCGTTGTATGGGTCCTTACCTTCGTTATCTGGATCGACCTTCTGACCTTTAAAGAACATGTCGGCAAAGAACGGCGTGAGCGAGATGGCAGTAAACCAACTCAGCATCAAGGAGATCAGTAGCACCGTGAACAAGGTGCCACAGTATTCGCCTGTTGAGTCTTCAGATAAACCAATTGGAGCAAACGCAGTCACCGCAATAACCGTCGCACCAAGCAGCGGCCATTTGGTTTGGGTTACGATATCGGTGGCGGCCTGCATCCGGGTTCGCCCCTTCTGCGTGCCGATCAATATCCCTTCCACCACCACAATGGCATTATCCACCAGCATCCCCAAGGCGATAACCAACGCGCCCAGTGAAATACGTTGTAGGTCGATCTTGAAGTACTGCATGAAAATGAATGTACCGAATACGGTCAATAGCAGTATCAAACCAATCAATAGGCCCGATCTTAGTCCCATGAAGAACAGTAACACCACGATTACGATCGCAACCGCCTGCCCTAAACTCACCACAAATCCGCTTACCGACTTGTCTACCTCTTTAGGTTGGTTATAAACCTCGGAGATGTCGATGCCGACGGGTTGTTGATACTTTAGCTCGGCCAATCTTCGATCAAACGCTTCACCAACCGCTACTACGTTCACGCCTTGCGCAAAAGAGACACCAAGGTTAAGTGCGAGCTTGCCGTTATAGCCAATGATGTTACTTGGCACTTCAACATAACCACGAGTTACATTCGCCACATCTTTTAAATAGATGAGACCTTGAGCACCACCTTCTGTCAGAATTAAATCGCCAAGCTGCTCAACATTCTGGAACTCACCCGTTGGATGAATTCGAATGTATTCGTCGCCAATTCTTACCGCACCCGCACTTGATACAATATTTTGAGTCGATAAAAGATTAAATACCGTGCTTGGAGACAGACCTAAGGAGCTTATCCGCTTCATCGATATCTCAATGAATACTTGCTCTTGTTGTTGACCAGAAACAGAGACTTTACTGACCCCATCAACCAACTCTAGCTCTCGCCTTAGGTAATCAATGTAATCCAGCAGCTCTTTGTAGCTATAGCCATCCCCCGTCACCGCCAGCAAAATACCGTAAACGTCACCGAAATCATCGATGACTTGAGGATCATTGACGCCGGGTGGCAGTTCAACCTTGAGATCATTCACTTTTCGGCGAAGTTCATCCCATATTTGCGGAAGATCATCTGGGCCGTAGTTGTTCTTCATCGTCACCGTTACCTGTGATAGGCCGCGGCTAGAGATAGAGTTCACTTCGTCCACATAGGTAAGTTGTTGAATCGCTTTTTCTAGTGGGTAAGTAACTTCTTCTTCAACTTGTTGAGGTGTGGCCCCTGGGTAAGAGGTCACAACCATCGCATCTTTGATGGTAAAGGCAGGATCTTCTAAACGACCCAAGCCGAAAAAGGCAGAGACACCACCAATAAGAAAGATCAGAGATAACATCCAGCTAATGACTTTGTTACGTATAAAGTAAGAAGCAACACCTGTGATCTGATCATCACCCTGTTGATCGTCATTTTGGGGCTTGTTATTTACTTCACTCATTGTTCGTCTCCTGAGACAATACTTCCACTGTCATCCCATCTCGCAATCGCGATACGCCTGCAACAACGACATGCTGCCCCATTTCTAATCCTTTCATGATCTGCAATGTTTTCTGATTGGCTTTTCCTATTACGACTTGCTGTTTTGAGACGGTACTGTCGTCATTAAGCACCCATACATAAGAGTTCTGGCGCGTTAAATCATCGCCATCCGCATTAAACACAGCTTCGATTGGGATAAGTACCCCAGCTTTTAACTCCAAGCCGATATCTCGCCCATTTGACGTCACCTCAACGGCCATACCATCCAGAATCAAATCATCTTCCGGCATAGGTAGAGCAAGCGTCACCGTGAACGTGCCCGTGCTTGGGTCAGGTTCAGTGGTAAACTCCTTAATAGCCGCCGTGTATTCATTGCCACTGGGTACTCTTACCACAGCCTCAACATTCGATAACAGCTGTTCGCTAGGCTGATTCACGTAAATCTGGTCAGGCAGTTGGATAACAACCTCAACATCCTCGACACTGTGAATGTTCACGACCTGCTGGCCTACCTGAATATTTTCATATTGATCGACACTGACACGAGAAATGATCCCATCAACAGGAGCACGAAGCTTAGTGAACGACAAGCGCAGTTTTGCGAGTTCCAGCTCGGCATAAGCGATCTGGCGTTGAGCAGCAATTTCATCAAACTGTGACTTCGCCAATAAGCCTTTCTTCACTAGCGGACTTGAACGTCTGTATTGGCTGTTAATTACCGTGTAACGCGCCTGAGCATTGTCGACATCCAGTTGATAATCGGTAGGGTCAAGCTCTGCAATGATGTCTCCTTGTGAAACACGCTCACCTTCTTTCACATCAAGCTTATTGATTTCACCAGCGACTCGAAAGCTGAGATGAGCCTTCTCGGCAGCGTTTGCAACCGCTGGGAAATAGAGTTTGTCGCTAAAGTCGATGACTGAAATCTCGATAGCTTTAACCAAGGGCGTGTTATTCACTTCTACAACTTGTTTATCTTCACAAGCCGTAAGTAAAGCCAAACACGACAGTCCAGCGGCCACTTTAAGTGTTTTCATGTTATAGCCCCCTTTCCTTGATCCACTCTCGAACTTTAACGCCCGGTTCAAGACCATTAACACCAGAAGTTACGATGCGATCACCATCGTTCAACCCTGAAACAATATGGCGCTTTTCATCGATGATGATTGCGACATTTTCAACAATACCGTCGCTATTCACGCGCCACACAGAGACATCATCGCCATCAGTCATCATTGCTGATGTGGGAATTTTTGTGGCGGCTGCTAACGCTGAAACTAAATGAACTGTGCCTGACATACCCGGCAAAATACCAACATCGGTGGGTCTTTCCATTACCATGGTGACTTTGTACGACCCGGTTTTGGGATCCGCTTCAGTATCAACTTCTTGGAATGCTAAAGCGTAGGAGCTACCAGGGAAAGCATCAAAAACCATGGTTGCATCCGTCTCAAACCCTGAAGAAAAGCGCGTGATAAGTTGGTCGGGTAATAAGAATACGACTTTGAGGATTTGATTCGTTTGAATATTCATCACGCCTTGTTTAGCCGCAATGTATTCATGGTTTTCAGCAGGAATGATGGAAATGGTTCCGTCATACGGCGCAACCAAAGTGGTGTAGCGAAGATTCGCGTTAGCTTGATTAAGCACCGCGCGAGCTGAATTGTGGTTCGCTTTCGCTTGGTCGAAATCTTGCTCTGATACCACACGATCTTTACGAAGTTTGATCGCACGTTGATATTGAACATCGGCTAGCTGAAAATTCGCTTTTGCTTGCTTCTCGAGTAGTTGATATTCATCGGGATTTAACTTAGCAAGCTCGTCGCCTTTAGACACGTGCTGCCCAGCGGTCACATCGATGCTCTGCAATAACCCAGGAACACGGAATGCGAGTACCGCTCTGTCACCAGCTTCTGTGGTGGCTGGAAAGCTACGTTCAAAAGCATTACTACCGACGGAGACAGTGAAGAGTTTGGCGGGTCTAGAATCAGGTTCAGGTACGGGAGGAAGCTCCTTACCACACCCAGACAACCCAGCTAAGGCTGTCAATAGGACAACGGAGGCTCTATACATTAGTGATCATCCATAACTATAAATATTTTTATAACATAGATTAATTACATGTAACTTACCAGTTATCGTAAGATTTATTTAGACAAAATTATTAAAAAAAATAACGGCTTGGAATAAATTTTCCTAAACCGTTATCTAATGTTTTTCAGGTTTACCACTACATGTTCTTAAATGCGCGGTCGACTTTGAAAGTATCCGAAGTCACATAAGCTTCCATATTGCGGACACTGGTCTCTAATTTCTGGAAATCACCCTCTAAAGTGCCCAGTAACGACTCTGCGGTTTGCCCTTTTTCCCAAGGTTTTTGCTTGAGCGTGTGCTCTTGTTTGGCCTTCATCTGATCGACATACTGAGGTGGTTGTTTTTCAAGCATAAATGTCAAAGCTACATACGCTAATAACACCAAAAAGCTACCACCAAGCAGTGCCGCCGAGATAACCAAGATGCGAACCAACCACACTTCAAGGCCAAAGTAGTTCGCTAACCCTGCACACACTCCAGACAACTTACCGTTAATAGGATCGCGATACAGTTCTCTACTCATAGTTTCGTCTCCAGTTAGGTGACTCCGCATCCAGTATTTTTTCTAGCGTTTTCACTCGATCTTGCATCGATTCAGCTTGAGCAGAAAGCTTGTGCAAACGCTGAAGATCCGTTTCTGAAAGACCATTACTGGATTTCTTCTTGCTGCGGTAATGTAAGAACAACCATAGCGGTGCCACGAAGATTAAAAAGACAATCAGTGGGCCTGCAATTAGAAATGTTGACATAGACAACTCCTAAAATTATTTATCGCGGTTTTCAACTTGTTGCTTCAGTTTCGCCAGCTCTTTTTCAATTTCATCTTGAGCTTGTAGATCTGCAAATTCTTGGTCTAACGATTTTGCGTTACCTGTTTTGGCGTAAACATCTGCTTCAGCTTCTAATTCATCCACTTTACGCGAGAATTGCTCAAACTTCGCCATTGCTTCGTGGGTTTTGCTTGAATGCAGATGCTTTTGAACATCACGACGATTGCTTGCCGCATTATTACGAATCATTAATGCTTGCTGCTTCGCACGTGTTTCTGCGATTTTGGTTTCAAGCTTGCCAATCTCACTGGTCAGCTTTTCGATGGTTTCGTGAACCAAGGTTTGCTCTGTGTGAAGGCTTTTGATTATATCTTCAAGTTTTTGCTTTTCTATTAGCGCCGCTCTCGCCAAATCTTCACGTTGTTTAGTTAGTGCTAGTGTCGCTTTATTTTGCC
Organism: Vibrio sp. 10N.222.55.C6; assembly: GCF_041473395.1. Lineage (NCBI taxonomy): Bacteria > Pseudomonadati > Pseudomonadota > Gammaproteobacteria > Vibrionales > Vibrionaceae > Vibrio > Vibrio sp. 10N.222.55.C6. The sequence continues at coordinate 37,006 of NZ_JBFRSD010000007.1, read as the reverse complement.
AATCTAGAATCTGAGTTTCGATAGCTTCAACTTTACGCGCTAACTCTTTTTTATCTGCGATAGCTTTAGCGGAGTTAGTGCGAACCTCAACCAGCGTATCTTCCATTTCTTGGATAATCAGGCGAATCATCTTTTCAGGATCTTCAGCCTTGTCTAAAAGTGCACTGATGTTCGAATTTACAATGTCTGCAAAGCGAGAAAAAATACCCATGAGGAACTCCTTAATTACAATGATGGCAAATGTGCTTTAAAGCGTTATTCGATTTCTCAATCCACTTGCTCAAAAATTTACGTTTGTTGTTAAACCTACCATAAGTAATCCAAGTAACGTGCCAACTTTTAAGCCATTTATTATCAGATACTTACAATAAAATGGTGATTAACCCGAACCATGCTATGATGAATTTAGCCAAGTATTGGTATTTTTCACCACTACGACTCTTATACTTAAGCTATTTACATGATGTGATTTAAATAAAGCCCTCTAAATCACATCCATCGGCGCTCAAATCACACAAGGACCCGCTATGCAGCAGAACCTCATTGGTGAATCACCTAGCTTTCTCTCTGTGTTAGATAAAGTTTCCCAACTCGCACCAATAGAAAGACCCATTCTGATCATTGGCGAACGTGGCACAGGTAAAGAGTTGATCGCACAAAGACTGCATTACCTTTCAAGACGTTGGGATCAACCTTTGATCTCATTGAACTGCTCAACTTTAAGTGAAGGTTTGATTGATTCAGAACTGTTTGGTCATGAATCGGGATCCTTTACGGGTTCGAAAGGGCGTCATCAAGGTCGTTTTGAAAGAGCAGAAGGCGGAACGCTGTTTCTGGATGAGCTCGCGACCACGCCCCTAGCCGTTCAAGAGAAGCTATTGCGCGTTATTGAATACGGGCAGTATGAACGTGTCGGCGGACAAAAAGCTTTAAGTGCCAACGTCAGACTGGTGTGTGCGACCAACGCTGACTTGCCAGACATGGCATTAAGGGGCGAATTCAGAGCCGACTTATTGGACAGGCTCGCGTTTGACGTGATTACTATACCCCCTCTTCGAGAGCGAAAAGAAGACATCACGCTGCTGGCAGAATACTACGCCATTAAGATGTGCCGTGAATTAGAATTGGAGTTGTTTGTTGGCTTTGCTCCGTCTGCCGTTGAGGCGCTGCTGGATTATTCATGGCCGGGGAATGTGCGAGAACTCAAGAACGTTATTGAGCGCGCAGTCTACCAGCACGGTAAAGACCCATATCCTATTGAATCTTTGGTGTTTAACCCATTCAAACCCGCATGGAAAATAGATCAAGATTCCACGCATGAAATTGGCAATGCGCCGTCCAACAGCCATACTTCATCAGAGAGCTTGTTTTCTTTGCCGCTTGATTACAAAGCATGGCAAGAACAACAAGACATCAAGCTGCTCAATCAAGCCCTAAAGCAGAGCAAGTACAACCAGAAACAAGCAGCAGAATTACTTGGATTAACCTACAACCAATTACGTGGAATGGTGAGGAAGTACGCGATTGTCGGACAAGCTAACGATAAATAGCTGTCCACGCTTGATTATTATTTGGAGCCGAATAAATAAAATGTTAAATTGTCCGGATCTTGAGGCTCCTCTAACGCCTCGTTTCGAAAAGTATTTCTTTTTATGAAAGCACTAATAAGACTATCACTGAGCATCTGTACGCTGAGCTTTCTCGCTGGATGTGGTGAGAGTGTGAATCACGAGCAAATCCGTGAAAAAGGCTTCATTTATTGCGGCCAAGGTAATCCTAGTACCTTCAACCCACAGCTGGTTGATAGTGGCATTACCGCAGAATCGCTGAGTCCTCAAATTTTCGATACACTGCTCACTCTTGATCCGATGACGTACCGACCAAAACAGAACTTGGCGACAAGTTGGTCTGTTGATAAATCAGGTACAGAGTACACGTTCAAACTGCGCCCAAATGTTGCGTTCCAAACCACAGACTGGTTCACCCCAACTCGTAGCATGAATGCACAAGATGTGGTGTTTAGCTTTGAACGTGTCATTGATAGTTCAAACCCATTTCATTATGTGGGTGGCGGCCTATACCCATGGTTTGCCGGAATCGACTTCAAAAACCTGATCGTCGATATCACCGCAGTTGATGACCTAACGGTGAAATTCCAATTAAGTCGCCCAGACAATTCGTTTCTCAACAATATCGCCACCAGCTATGCAGTCATTCACTCTAAGGAGTATGCCAATCAGCTCATTGCAGCGGATGAGAAAAATCGAATCGATTCCAATCCAGTCGGCACTGGCCCTTTCTACTTAGATGAATACCAAGTCAACGACCTAGTGCGCTTGAAAAAGAACAAGCACTACTGGAAAGGTGAAGTACAAATGGACCAAGTTGTGTTCGATACTTCGCAACGTGGAACAGGCACACTTGCCAAGCTTCTGCGTAGTGAGTGTGACGTGCTCAACTCACCAATTTCTAGCCAAATCCCTATTATTCAGGCTCATGAAGAGTTGAAGATTTCTGCTACTCCGGCGGTTAATGTCTCTTTCATCGCGCTGAATACTGAGCACCCTGCACTGCGTGACTCTCGAGTTCGTAAAGCGCTCAACTTAGCCATCAATCGTCAGAACATTCTTGATTCTGTGTATTACGGTACAGGAACCAAAGCCTACACCTTGCTTCCTCCGACTTCTTGGGCTCACCAAAAAGACAGCGTTCAAGTTCGCTACGACCGAAACTATGCGGTTGCGCTTCTCAAAGAAGCTGGCGTTGAACCTGGGTTAGAGCTTTCAATGTGGGTACCACTAGAGCCACGCGCATACAATCCAAGTCCAAGAAAAACGGCAGAACTTATCCAAGCAAACTTAGCCGATATTGGTATTGAATTGAAACTCTATACCGACGACCGATTTGACCGCACACAGTTGTCCTCTATTTCCTCAACAGACTTGTTGCTTACAGGCTGGATAGGCAATACCGGTGACCCGGACAACTTCTTACGTCCGCTGCTCTCATGCAGCTCTGAGCGTGCAGGGTTAAACGTCTCGATGTGGTGTAATTCAGACTTTGATTTCCTTCTCGACTTAGCATTAGAGATCAATCAACAAAGGCACCGTGTGAACTTGTACCGACAAGCCCAAAACATTCTCAATGAAGAAGTTCCTGTGATTCCTTTAGCTCATGGCGTGCAATTTCGCGTGCACGATCGTTCGCTAACAGGCTTTAAAGCAAGTCCTTTCAATGCCCAACCTTTTGATCAAGTCAGAAGAGAGGTGCAGTAATGTTTTGGTATACATTAAGACGTGTAAACTTATTCGTTATTACGCTAGGAATTCTGACCTTGGTAGGTTTTTCCCTGCTTCGATTAGACCAAACCTCACCTTGGGCAATTCAAGATTTTTGGCCCGGTTGGATTAGCTATATCACTGAATTATCGACGCTAAACTTTGGCCTAAGCAAACACGGTGTGCCTATCATCGATGAGTTGGTCCTGGTGTTCCCTGCAACGCTAGAGCTGTGCTTCTTTGCCTTTGTGTTGGCACTCATCATCGGTATCCCTTTCGGCACCATTGCTGGTATGAGACAAGGTAAATTTGTTGATACCACCATATCGTTCACCTCAATGGCCGGTTACTCTGCGCCTATATTTTGGGTCGCGTTGCTGATGATCATGGTGTTTTCACTGCACTTTGAAATGTTCCCAGTTGGTGGCCGATACGACCTACTTTACGAGATTGAACACGTGACTGGATTCGCGATGATTGACGCCTTTTTTGCCGAGGGTCGCTACCGTGCGCACGCACTACAAAGTGTTATCGAGCACATGGCGTTGCCTTGTCTTGTTTTAGCACTGGCGCCAACGACTCAGGTCATCCGATTGATGAGAGCGTCAGTGGCTGAAGTAATGACGCAAAACTACATCCGCGCTGCGCGAATTAAAGGTCTTTCCACTAGAGAGATCATCACGCAGCACGTGCTAAGAAACGCGATACCTCCGATTATTCCTAAGGTCGGTGTTCAGCTATCGAGTATGTTAACGCTTGCTATTGTTACCGAGTCTATCTTTAACTGGCCGGGCATTGGCCGCTGGTTATTGGATGCCTTATCGAATCAAGATTACGTTTCAATTCAAGCTGGTGTAATTGTGGTGGCTACCTTAGTTTTGACCGCTAATATTCTGTCCGATCTACTGGGCGCGATGATCAATCCACTGGTAAGGAAGGAATGGTATGCTAACAAATAACGTCTACCAAGAAGAACAGATTCCAACCCAGTTCGAACGTTTCTGGCGCAGCTTCCGCAGCAATAATCTAGCTATGTTTGGCTTGTGGTGTTTGGTGCTTATCATTCTGGTCACCGTCACTTCACCGTGGCTAGCCCCGCATGATGCACAAGAACAAACCGGTCACCTATTAACGCCGCCCTCTTGGGATCCTGCGGGAACGGTAGAATACTTTTTGGGTACGGATGACTTAGGCAGAGATATTCTCTCTCGCCTAATAATTGGCTCTCAGTTAACCTTCGGCGCCGCGGTGGTGATTACCTTTATCGCAGCCGTCATTGGTTGTCTGATTGGCGTACTTGCTGGTATGACGCGCGGTTTACTATCAAGCACGCTAAACCACCTGCTTGATACTGTTATGTCGATTCCATCTCTTCTGCTGGCGATTATCTTCGTGGCATTCCTTGGCTTTGGGGAGTTTAATATCTTGCTCGCCTTGTGCTTGGCACTGATCCCGCGCTTTATACGCTCGGTGTACATTGCCGTGCATGCTGAAGTAGAAAAAGACTATATTCTGGCTTCTCGCCTTGATGGTGCGAACGATTTTTACCTGCTATGGAACTCAATCCTTCCGAACATCCTTACCGTGATCGCTCTTGAAGTTACGCTGGCACTGTCAGTCGCAATTCTTGATATCACGGCTTTAGGTTTCCTAGGGCTTGGCGCTCAAGCACCGAGTACCGAATGGGGCTCCATCTTGGGTGATTCGGTCGAGTTGATTTACCTTGCGCCATGGACAGTTACCCTACCCGGCTTAGCTATTATGTTTACAGTTATCGTGATTAACCTCGTCGGTGAAGGTGTTCGCCAAGCGCTAAATGCAGGAATCGAATAATGCCGTTACTTGATATTCGACATCTAACCATCGAGATTGAGACCCCTCAAGGGATGGTTAAAGCCGTAGATCGAATGAGTATTACCCTCAATGAAGGGGAAATTCGTGGCTTAGTAGGTGAATCAGGCTCAGGTAAGAGTTTGGTTGCAAAAGCGATCGTCGGAGTATGTAAAGAAAACTGGAAGGTTTCTGCAGACCGAATGCGCTTAGGTAATATCGACCTACTGCAACTGACGCCGAAAGAAAGACGCCGAGTGATCGCCCGCGATATCGCAATGATCTTCCAAGAGCCATCAACGTGTCTTGACCCTTCTGAAAAAGTAGGTAACCAGCTCGTTGAAGCGATCCCTTCCCATTCGTTTGAAGGTCGTTGGTGGCAACGATTTAAGTGGCGTAAGAAGCAAGCGATCGCATTACTACACAAAGTCGGCATCAAAGACCACTCTCGCCTAATGGACAGTTACTCTTATGAGCTGACAGATGGTGAGTGTCAAAAAGTCATGATCGCAATGGCGATCGCTGCCAAGCCAAAAGTCTTGATTGCTGACGAGCCAACCAACGATTTAGACCCAATTACACAGTCTCAAATATTGCGTCTTTTGAGTCGTATGAACCAGATCAATAACACCACCATCGTGTTGATCGGCCATGACTTAACCACCATTACCCAATGGGCGACTCGCATTACCGTGATGTACTGTGGTCAATCGGTAGAATCCGCTGATACACCGAAGCTGTTGGATGCACCAAAGCACCCGTACACCGTTGCTTTGTTAAAAGCGATGCCAGACTTTAACGACTGGATTCCCCACAAGGAGAAGCTCCAGTCTTTGCCGGGGTCAATTCCACCGCTGCAACATCTTCCTATTGGTTGTCGATTAGGGCCTCGCTGCCCATACGCACAAAGGCAGTGTGTCGAGATCCCACATACGAAACGTATCAAGAACCATAAGTTCAACTGTCACTTCCCTCTGAATATGGAGAAGAAAAAGAAATCATGAGTGCATTATTAGAAGTCAGTGATTTGTCTAAAGACTTTACGACTCGCTCTGGTCTTTTCCGTAAAAAGATTCATCAGGCGGTGAAGCCAGTTAGCTTTTCTCTTGAAGCAGGCCAGACAATTGGTTTTATCGGCCAGAATGGTTCTGGCAAATCAACATTAGCCAGAATGCTCGCAGGCATGGTGGAGCCAACCGCAGGCGAGATCCGCGTGAATGGCGAAAAGCTAGAGCACAAAGACTACTCGACTCGTTGTAAGCTGATTCGAATGATCTTCCAAGATCCGAATACGTCACTTAACCCGCGCATTCAGATCGGTCGAATTCTTGAAGGTCCATTAAAGCGAAACACCAACATGCCTCCAGAAGCTCGTATGCGTCGTGTGAAAGACACACTACTGCGCGTAGGCCTTCTACCGGAACATGCGTATTTCTACCCTCAGATGCTTGCTGCAGGCCAGAAACAAAGGGTTTGTTTGGCTCGTGCCTTAATACTTCAGCCATCCATCATTGTTGCTGATGAAGCTTTAAATGGTTTGGACATGGCAATGCGCTCGCAAATCATCAATCTGTTCTTAGAGTTACAAGAAGAGATGGGCGTATCGTTCGTTTATGTATCTCAACACCTCGGTATTGTTAAGCACATTACCGACAAGATTATTGTCATGCATGAAGGCAATGTGGTTGAGAGTGGGGAAACAGATCAAGTGCTAACCAATCCAACTCACCAAATCACCCAAAGATTGGTTGAGAGCCATTTCTCCAAAGCGCCGAACCACTAACCTGGAATCACGCTACATTTAGCAGAGGGGAAAAGTATGTATCGAACAGCTTCAATGCTTCCCCTCTTGTTGGTGCTGTTGTCCTTTGACGCGACAAGCACACCGCTCACATGGCTAGATAGAAGCTTCGTCGAAACTGCCTTTTATAACGTCGCGCTTCAACACGAATACTCCCAAGGCAACAAACCGCTCGCCAAGTGGAAACAACCGATCAAGATTTGGATCGATCATCGAGTGGGCGATGAGGAACTGCATCAAGAGATCACAGAGCTTCATATCAAACACTTATCTGAAGTCACCCAACATCCAATAACAATCGTCAGTAAAGAGTCCGAAGCGAACGTTAAATGGATATACACAAGGCAGAGCCAGTGGGTATCTGAGGCGAAATCGGTGCTCAAGCTCAAATCAACTCAACATTTAAATAGCGCCATCTGCACGGCGGGCTATAGAACCAATTCTAAAGGCGAGATTGTATACGCTGGGATTGTAATCCCGGTTGATCAGGCAAGATCGCGAGGTAAGCTGGTCGCCTGTATCGTGGAAGAGATCGCACAAGTTCTAGGCCTGCCGAATGATTCAGATAAAGCCTACCCTTCTATTTTCAACGACCACACGCCAGAAGACTTATTATCGCCGTTAGACGTAGTGCTACTGCAATTGCTGTATGAACCAGAATTGAAAGCTGGAATGACAAAATCTGAAGTAAAACCTATCGTTCGAAAGATACTCAAGAGATACAGCAAAACAGGTGTGCTTCAGCAAGCTTCTAAAGCCGCACAGCAAGCGCCTTTGTATCAGTTGATTGGGTATTGACGAATATACGTTGGAAGTAACTTAGATGGGATAATTGAATGATAGCGCTGCCTAAGAAAGGCAACGCTGACTTACGATGTTACTGTATTACGAAAGAACTAGCGCTTAGCTGCCTGCTTTTTCAATTCGAAGTCGAACTCATCCGGGAACAAGATAACGCCTTCTTCTTGCTCGTTCGGGAATACTACAACAGCAAGTTCGTCGTCTTCTAGACCGTTCGTCCAGCGACTGTGCCATTTGTTCAACGAAATAGACTCAGCTTTACACTCAGACCAATCACCCGTTGCCCATGATTCTGCGAACTCTTGGTTTGGCCATACTGGAACACAATCTTCATCTTCTGTGTTCAGCATTACACAACCGTGTTCATCGGTTAAGATCCATACTTCACGGTTTGCTACGATTTCTTTCACACAGTATTTCAGGCGTTGCTCGCCCGTATACTTGTTGATTTCAGCGATTTTTTTATCGTCTAGCTGTGTAGTCATCTTAATTTCCTACTTTAGTCAGTAACTTTGCTCTTAAAGCTATTTTATGCCGAGTGTTGTTAACTTCAAACATTATCGATGAAGAAGAAAGTCTACTTCAAAGAAAAACGCCTGCTAAATAAGCAGGCGTTTAATATTAAGCGACTTGATTAAACAAGCTCACCTTGTAGCCAAGGCCAGCCTTGCTTCTTACGGCTTAGTGTATTTTCCATCATTAATACGCCGCCTTTCTCGTGCTTAACCAATTTCTCAGCCCACTCACCTTTGTATAGAAGACGAGTTTGAGCAGTAGTGATATCTGTTAGCATTACCGCAGCGAACGCTAGACCGTCTTTCTCACAACGCTCTTCAAGATCAGCTTCTAGCGCTTCGATCATGCCGTCTACTTGCTCAAGAGTCGCAAGTTCAACTTGACCAACAACAACATCACGACCGTTGAATGGGTAGCCTTTAAGGTCTTTTTCTACTAGCTGTGCAGCAGATAGGCCTTCGATGTTTGTTTTTGCGATTAGAAGCGCTTTGATGAATGCATCAACGTCAGTTACGCCAGCAATTTCAGCAAGCTCAGCAACCGCGTCTTTGTCTTTTTGAGTACATGTTGGAGAAGCGAAACCAACTGTGTCTGAAAGAATTGCAGACATCATTAGTTTAGCGATTTGTTGAGAGATTGCGTGACCTTCAATCTTGAACATGTTGAAAAGTACAGTGTTTGTACAACCAACAGGCCAGATCCAAGCTTCCATTGGGTTTACTGTCATCACGTCGCCTAGACGGTGGTGATCAACAATACCTACGATCTCTGCATCAGCAACATCATCTGGTGCTTGTGCTAGATCTGAGTAGTCTACTAGCCAGATTTTCTCACCAGCAACAGAAGTACGAAGCTCTGGCTTTTCAGCACCAGCGACTTCTAGAATGTGTTGAGTTTCGCGGTTGATCTCGCCTTGGCGAATTGGTGTCGCTTCCTCGCCACGAGCCTTAAGAAGCTCAGTTGCAACTAACGCACTACAAATACTGTCACTATCAGGGTTTTTGTGACCAACAACTAAAATCATGTTTCTTCCTATTACACTAACAATTATGACTCTACCTTTAGAGCCTCTCTTTATTAGCCATACTTTACCTCATTTTTTTAGATTGGTCATGTTTCGTGGGTTTAGCCAATAGTAACAATAGATAAAAAAACAACAAATGCAATTGATAATTATTATCATTCGTATATATTTATCTTAAGCCACTAATTTTGAGTAACACCTATGGATCGACTAATCTCTTTTTTGCCAAGCAGTAGTGCTGCGAAAACAACTCAGTTTTCACTGTCATTTAAGCGCCTGCTTTTGCCTGTCTCACTTGCAGCTTTGGTTGCAGCCCCAGCTACACGAGAGCTGACGGTGACTACTTTGTCAGACGCGTTTTGGGCAGTGTCTTGTTATGTTGCTTTAACCTTGGCTATTTACCACTGGTTAAGTCTGTACATAAACAAAGATAACGTCTTCAATAAGCTCGTCCATCAATCTCGTTCAAACCAAGTGGTATTCGCGGCTCTCATGGGCGCGTTGCCCGGCTGTGGCGGTGCGATAGTGGTAACCACACAATTTATCTCGGGAAAACTCGGATTTGGTGCGGTAGTTGCGGTGCTCGTCTCAACCATGGGTGACGCGGCGTTCCTGCTCATAGCGAGCGAGCCTAAGACAGGTTTAGCCATGATGGCGATGGGCGTGATCGTGGGTACTGCGTCAGGCCGAATCATTAACTTGTTTCACGCAGACGACTTCTTACGCCCAAAAAAAGCAGAGAAAAATGAAGTGGTGAGCAGCTGTGCTTCTCAATCTCAAGACAAAGAATCGGTCTCTAAAAAAGCGATAAACCTGCAAGGTTACCTGTGGTCTGTACTGATTATTCCGGGTGCTGCCGTTGCCCTACTTGGCTCTTTTCAAGTCGATGTGAACGAGCTGCTCGCTTTGCCTGAAATGTCGATGGAATGGGCGGGGACAGTTTTGCTGATCAGCTCGATGTTTCTGTGGGGGCTAACCCGTGAAATTGAGGATTACAAATCAGCCGTGAGTGAGGACGAAAAGTGTATAGGCTCTCACCCATTGCAAAAGACCGCTCAAGATACAAACTTTGTCACCGCTTGGGTGGTGGTTGCCTTTCTTTTCTTTGAATTTGGCTCTGTGATAGCAAATGTTGATTTTGCGACGCTATTCTCAAGCTGGGGCATCATGCTCCCCCTGGCTGGCGTGTTGATGGGTTTGCTACCGGGCTGTGGACCGCAATTATTGGTCACTAGCTTATACCTTTCAGGCGCCCTGCCACTTTCGGCTCAGGTAGGTAACGCAATTTCAAATGATGGAGATGCGCTATTCCCTGCGATTGCGATGGCACCGAAAGCAGCACTGGTCGCAACCTTGTATTCAAGTGTGCCCGCTTTAATCTGTGCTTATGGCTATTGGTTTATGTTTGAGATCTAACTTGATCAGAGTTAACTACATAGGCTTCTGTAAGGTCGGTACTTTGTATCGGCCTTTTTGTTTCCGTCTGCTTAAGTCTTTCCACAGGTTCTTTTTACATTCCCTTCCTGCTTCACTGCTTCTACCACCTCTCTCAAACAGCGCGTTACAGCCTGTCTCAAAAACGCCCTCTATTAGCCCTGTATAATGCTTATTTAGAAACACCAACACTGATATCAAAAATACAAAAAGCCCCTGTAAGAGTGCTTACAGGGGCTTTAATTCAAGCTTTAATCTTGGTTCTTAAGACAAGACTTAAGAAACTTCGATTGGACCACCGAATGAAGTTACTGGAGGCAGTTTGCCTTGGAACTTCTCGAAATCAACCAAACATGTGTTTGCTGACGTTGCTTGAGCAAGTTCAGACGTACCGATATCTTGAGTCAGTGTGTTTGGATCGCCGTATGTATCTAGCGCGCCCACTTTCTCGTTGATCGGACCGTACCAAGCACCTTCTTCGATACGAACAACACCAGGAGCGTAGCTATCCATTAGAACAGCACCTGCTAGTAGTTGACCACGGTCGTTAAACACACGTACTACATCGCCATCTTTGATGCCTTTCTTCTTAGCATCTACTGGGTTGATGTAGATTGGCTCACGGCCTTGTACCGCGTAAGTCGCACGCCACTCTTCAGATTCACACATCTGAGAGTGAAGACGCTTGTCTGGGTGACAAGATTGTAGCCAGTACGGGTGCTTGTCAGAGCCTGGACCACCGTGTGAACGTTCAGATTTCTCGAACCACATTGGGTGTTCTTGACAGTGCTCGTAACCCATGTTGCCAACAGTACGGCTTGTGATTTCGATGAAACCAGAAGGCGTGCCTAGTGCGTTGATCTCTGGATCTTCACGGAATGAAGCGTGACGAGTCCATGGCTTACCTTTGCCGAAGTCTAGGAAACCTTTCTCCCAGAACTCAGCAAACTCAGGCATTTCGAAGCTACCTTCGTTTGATGCGCGACATTCGTCGTACAGAGATTTAACCCACTGCATTTCGTCCATACCACGCGTGTAATCGTCGTAACGACCCCAACGCTTAGTTAGGCTAGACATGATCTCGAAGTCAGTCTTAGACTGGAACAGAGGATCCACTAGCTTGTGCATTGCGATCAAACCACGGCCAGAGTACGCGCCATAGCCATCAATATCGTTACGTTCCCACTGAGTACATGCTGGAAGCACGATATCAGAGTGACGACAAGTTGCAGTCCAAGCGAAATCAACAGCCACTACAGTTTGTAGACTCTTGAATGCTTTACGCATCTTGTTGCGATCTTGGTGGTGGTGCCACGGGTTGTTACCACTGAATACCATCATCTTAATGTCTGGTAGCGTTACAGTAGAACCGTTCGCTTTGATCTTCTTACCTGGTTCAAGCAAGCTATCAACCCAACGAGCTACTGGAATTACGCGGCTGTAACCGTTGTAATCTGTATTCGTGTGTTTAGGTGATTGACCTTGGTCGATGTTCAACGGGAAAGAACCCGGAGCAGCGAAGCCAGTTGAAGATACACCGATACCTGAGTAGTGGTGACCGTAAGAGATACCACCGCCCGGAAGACCAATTTGGCCAACCATTGCTGCGATAACTGCACACATCCAGTAAGGCTGTTCACCGTGCTCTTGACGTTGGATACTCCAACCAACAAGAATCTGTGTACGACCGTTAACCAGCATCTTAGCGAAGTCACGAATAGAGTCCGCGCTTGCGCCACAGATAGCAGAAGCCCATTCTGGCGTCTTCTCAACTCTGTCTTTCGTTTCACCTTGAACGTACTTGATGAAATCTTCAAAACCTAGACAGTAAGTTTCGATGAACTTCTTGTCGTATAGGCCTTCGTTGTAAAGAACGTGAGCAACACCAAGCATGAACGCCACATCAGTTTGTGGGTTGATGTACATTTGCTCGTTTTCTAGGTAACGACCTGTTTTGTTTTTAACAGGGTCAACAGAAACAACGTTGATCTCTTTCTTAGCAACTTTTTCTTTCAGCTGTTCTAGGTATGCGAACGACTCGTGAGTCTCACATGTCCAACCTACTTGCAGGTTTTTAACTGGATCGTTACCCCAAAGAACAATGTTGTCACTGTTTTCTAAGATAAGTTCCCAAGATGTACCTTGTGCGTAAACTTCAGTAGAACCTAACACGTAAGGCATGATCGTTTGACCAGCACCTGTTGAGTAGTCACCGATTTTCTTCACAGAGTAACCGTGAAGTGCCATTGCACGTTGCATGTGGTTAGTACAGCTGTGGAACTGACCCGTTTGTCTCCAACCAGTTTGACCTGTGTGAAGCGCCCATGGACCGTAATCTTTCTGTACGCGCTCTAGCTCGCGGTAAACAAGGTCTAGTGCCTCATCCCAAGTCACACGAATAAAACGGTTGTTACCACGCGTGTCTGCGCTGTATTTATGCTTCTTCAACCAATCTAGGCGAACCATTGGGTAACGCACACGTGATGGGCTGTAGATAATACCTTTAATACCTTTCAACATCTCAGTTGGGTGTTGATCGATTTCTAAAGGTTTAATTTCTTGCACTTTACCCGCGTAAACGCGAGCTCGGAATGCACCCCAGTGAGAACCAGAGACTTTCCACGCGCCGTCTGTTTCTGCAGCAGACGCTGATGCCGACGCCAATAAGCTTGGACCGATAACCGATGCCGCACTTGTAGTAGCGACACCTTTCAGGAAACTTCTTCTTGTAATTGCCATTGTGTTACTCCAATTGACGTCTTATTAGTGATGGCCTTCAGAAAAATCTGATGAGTGCTTCTGTAGATACTTAAGAACAAGTGCTTCTGTATCTGTATCGAAGTTAACGAACGCAATCATACCATCTAGCATGCCTACCCAACCGTTGGCGCTGAAGTGAGCTTCATCTGGCTGTGAGTGACACGTTGAACAGTTAGATTGGTACGCTTGACCCGCTGCGTTCCAGATTGGATCGAAGTTATCAACCATAGACTCTTTCTTCATCCAAAGTGCTAGGTTAACTTCTTCCCATGGAAGGCCAGTAAGCTCATCTTCTTTCTTCTCACCAACAGTGATAACGTCACTTTGAGATACTTCTTTCGTCAAGATTGCAGTCGAGATGTTCATACCGAAGTCTTCTTGGATTACACGTCCGAAGCCTTTCGCTTTACGCCAACCGTCGATTTGAATCTTGATCATATCGCCTTTTTCGTCGATAACCGCAACTTTACTTGCAGGGCTTAGTAGACCCGCTTCAACTGTTGCTGTTTCATCTGTGTACATTGGTAGGTGACGAATAGAGATCACGTCAGAACCATTTGCGTAAGATGTGCTGCTTGCTACATTTTCTAGCTCGCCAACAATACCGCTCGCTGATGCCATATCTAATGGAAGGTTGTGAGCAATACCTTTGTGACAGTCAACACAGCTTTGATCACGCTCTGCCGCGTTCTTCATCTGGATACGCGCTGTTGGGCGCATGTTTTCGAAATCCATTGAATCGTAGTTGTGGCAGTTTTTACACTCTAGAGATTTGTTCGAAGAGAAGCGATCCCATTCGTGTTTAGCCAGTTCGATACGACGAGCTTCGAATTTCTCAGGCGTATCTAGGTCACCAAATACTTGAGCGAATACTTCTTTAGAAGCTTGCATCTTACGAGCGATTTTTGCTGTCCATTCATGTGGAACGTGACAGTCAGGACAAGTAGCACGTACACCAGAAGTGTTTTTCCAGTGAACCGTTTCTTGTAGTTCTACGTATACGTTGTCACGCATGGTGTGACAGCTTACACAGAATTCTTCTGTATTTGTGTGCTCTAGAGCTGTGTTAAAACCGCCCCAGAAAATAACACCGGCGATAAAGCCACCCATAGTTAGTACACCAAGACTGATGTGTACTGCTGGGCGAGTCATTGTGCGCCATAATTTAACTAAAAATGATTTCATGTTTAGCTCTCTTAAATATTGATTTTAAAAAATGTTGTTACTTAGAGGGCATTACATGCCGCCGTGAGCACCTGGAGGTCCGAATACAAACACTTGCAGTGCCCAAACTAGGAAGCCGTAACCGCCTACAAAAGCCACACTTAATATTGGGAAGAGAACCACCGCGATGAAGAGGAAAGACTTCCACTCCAGCGAATGTTTTTCGCTAGTTTCAATTTTATTAACATCACTCATACATTTTGCCTATTTTGTATTTAGTAATTTCGAGTAACCCATTCTATGGGGCTAAAGTTCTTAAGTATCTAACGACAAATTTTAGACCATACTCAAAGTAGGGTTCAATCAAATCTCCCGTTATAACCCTTGCTAATCAATACTTTTTTGAGCTCATCCAAAGTTGTTTTTAGTTAAACAAAGTTATTAAAAAGTATTAACAAATGTGAAGAATTAAGTATATTTCACAAATGTTAAATTCCAACACCTGCGCAACCGTATTGTAACCAACTTTAACGTTTTACCTACTAAGTAGTAGCCAAAAATGCCTCAAAAAACCAATATTTTGTGGTTTGATTGTTAAATTATTGATCGTTTTTCGAATCGATGACTTTGCAGTTGAAATGCATCATTTGGCACTTTCATATATGATAGAAGCCTTATTAAAAGGAAGCATTATGCAAGACGTTATTGATATATCTTGGTGGCAATTATTGTTTTTCAGTTCACTTCTCTTGCTGCCAATTGTAATCAACTACAAGCTAAAACTTGGCCTTGGCAAAGAGGCTTCTATCAGCATCATTCGCATGACTGTTCAGCTATTTCTGGTTGGCCTCTACCTAGAATACCTGTTCACTTTGAATAGCTTGTGGGTCAATTTACTGTGGTTATTTACGATGATTATCGTTGGGGCAAGCTCGATTGTTGAAAAGTCCAAGTTACCCCGAAACCTCTTGTTAGTCCCAGTCGCTGTGAGCCTAGCGGTAACCTGTGTACCCATTGTCTTGTTTATCTGCTTATTCATCATTAAACCAACACCGGTTTTTAACGCACAGTACTTAATCCCTATTGCAGGGATGCTGTTAGGTAATAGCTTAAGCAGTAACATCGTGGCATTGCAGAACTTGTTCGGTGCTTTTGAAACGCAGAAATCAGAGTACGAAGCGGCTATCGCTTTAGGTGCCTCTCCTTCCTATGCTGCAGCGCCTTTTGTGCGTAATGCTATACAGAAAGCGATGTCTCCTATTATGGCCTCAATGGCAACCACAGGCTTGGTAACGCTACCAGGAATGATGACAGGACAAATCTTAGGGGGTGCTTCACCAATGATCGCGATTAAGTATCAACTGATGATCATGTTGGCTATTTTCGTGATGATGAGCTGCTCCTTAGCGCTTGCACTTCACCTATCGTTAAAGACTTCTCTGACCAAAGAAGGGCGAGTTCTCGCTCAAATACAGCCTTCAAAATAACCTCCCGACTCATCTTAGATCTGGTTACTCACTGAATTTGATACAGGTTATCCACAGAAATTGTGGATAACCAAATCAATATAGATCCTTTTTTGTCCATTTCGGCTCGCGCAAAGATCATTGCCATTGATCCTTCGGTGATTTCAAAGACATATACACACGTGCAGAACTGCGTTGTTAAGCGTTCAAATGATAATTTAAGAATTCAACGAGTAAGTTTTCCACAAATAAAAAACGGCCTGCAATGCAGGCCGTCTTGTAAATGTCATAAGTCAGTTCAATGTTTCCACTCTGAGCTTTAACTAATCTTGTCACTGAGCTAGTCACACAAGCTTTGTTGATCCGCCATCTTTATTAATCGCGTAAATAAATCAACCAATACCACATGCCAACAAAGATACCGCCGCCGATGATGTTACCGATAGTAACGGGCAGCAAGTTGTTCATCAGAAAGTCCATCATGTTTAGGTCAACATAGTCTGCTGGATTAGCCCCTGTCATTGTCCAGAATTCAGTTGGAGCAAATGTTTTGATACCGATAGCTAAAGGAACTTGGAACATATTCGCAATACAGTGCTCAAAGCCCGATGATACAAACATCGCGACAGGTAAAATCAGTACTGCAATTTTGTCAGTCAGTGTTCGTCCACTAAACGTCATCCATACCGCGATACAAACCAATACGTTACACATGATGCCAAGCGCGATAGCTTGGATAAAACCATGGTGCATTTTGTGCTGAGAGATGGCCATGGCATTCAAACCCACTTGCCCATGGTCGAACATGTACTGTTTAGTCAGAAGCATGCATGCCACTAGCAATAAAGCACCAATAAGGTTACCGATATAAACGGTCGCCCAGTTCTTTACTAGGGTTCCCCAGCTAATCTTGCCACTTGCACGAGCAACAAGAGTGAGCACCGAACTGGTAAATAGTTCACCGCCAGTAACAACAACGAGGATTAGGCCCAAGCTAAATGCAAGGCCACCTAGGACGCGAGTAATACCCCACGGCAAATCACCAGCACCAGTCGTTACGATGGTGTAAAACACAAACGCAATACCGATATGTATGCCAGCGGAAATCGCTAGGAGAAAAGATTTGGTTGGATCTTTGGTTGCTTTACCTACGCCAATATCTGCAGCGCGCTCAGCCATTTGTGGCGGTAATAATGAGTCAAATTGGTTTAGATTCATGATGATTTACATTTTGAAACATGTTGTCGGGAGCGCGATAATCCTCTCTTTCATTTCTGAATTCAAGAGCTATTTGGGACTCAAAATACCTCCCACAACCTTGTGGAAAGGAAATAGCCCAAGTTATTCAAAATTCATACGACTTTAGTAGTAAAAAGAAAACTATGCTGAATGATTAGTTATCAGCATAGAAAATAACACATCTATAAATATCAACAAGTTACGTTAAAAATAAAAGAATAACGTACACTAAAATGGCTCACAGAGCGCTTTTATTTCTAGATTTTGACATAGATCAACAGAACGTAAAAAAGCGCCCTAAGGCGCTTTTAACTCAATCACAAATAAAGAAATTAGTGATGCTAAACCGAAGGTTCAATCACTTCTTCTGATGATTGTTCTAGGGTTGAATCCTCTAGAGTAGATTCAACAGCTGGGGACATCACATCAGAGTCACTTTCGTTGGCCACTTTGCCACCTAAGCTTTTCAAACTATCCACTAACTCTTCTAAGCTTTTAATGTGAGCATCACTCTTGGTAATCTGCTCACCGAGCAACTCACTGTGCTTGGTCGCTTCAACCAATTTCTGTGTTTGTTTCTGATTCTCACTTTCTAACTTAGCGAGTCGTTCAGTCAAAGTTTTAATCTCTGACTTTAATGACGCCGTCATGTCTGAGCCTTTCAGCGCTTTAACACTCGCTACAATTTTTTGAGACTGAAGGCGCAATACAACATCACGGTGATCTTCATCATTAACCACTTGTGAAATGCTCAGCAACTGATTCTCTGCATTCAAAACCGATTGTTCGAACTTGTCGCCTTTTACACTCGCGAGCACTTTTACTTCATGAGCGACACTGCGCACGTGGTTCAACTCAAACTCCGCAGCGTGTACCGCATCTTCAATGATCGACTTTTCACGGGGACTGGCTTTGACTTGGCTTTCTGCCAAAGCAATTTGAGATGCTGCTTTAGCAAACGTCAGTGGAGCAACGTCATCGAAATCTTCATCTTCCAAGAACTCTAATTCGTTCTTCAAAGGTTCGATGTATTTCTTATGTGCCACTTTAACTTCTAGTAAGCGAGCATTGTTAAGAAATTCCACCTGCGCTTCTTGAGCGTCTTCAAGCTCATCGACCAGAACATACTCAAACAACTCGCTGTATTCTGAATACAAACGTTTGTAGCTCGAGGTAAACATGGTATCTGCGCCAAGAAACTTCAGGTAATCCATTTGGACAATCGAATCCGCGAGTACTCGATCAGCCTTCTTCTTTAACACTAAGATCGAGTCATAGTTTGATTTGATCAAAGCGATTTTTTCATCGAAGGCTTCAGCGTAAGTTAGGCTCGAAAAAATGGAGTAACTCTTGGTTATCCGAGTTTCGTCTTTAAGTAAGTCCGCATAAATGCTTTCAGCATCATCCCATGCGTCTAATAGTTCATTGTAATTCTCTGGTGCATAGAGAGACAATTGAGCATGGTCTTCAAGCTTAACTTCCCATTCGGAGTAAACGCTTTGGACAGACTGAAATGAACGGACCTCTATTGTCGATTCATTATTGTTGTTTGTGGTTTGGTTCGCGTCTGTCTGCTCTGAGGGTGTACTTTGACAACCTGAGATAGCAAATAGCATACTGATCGTTAATGCTACTTTGTTCGCTCTCACTTATGCATATCCTTTTTATACAATATTCGCTCAATGCAAATTATTTCTAGTCACAATATATTACAACCACTTAGCAATAAACATCACTGATGATTTAAGTGGGTGCAAATCACCCAATATAACCAAAATAAACTCATCACTCGATGATTAATCAATCAATTTGGTATCACTTATCAATTCTCTTTATTTGCTATTGCCTGAGCCGAGAATGCGCACTAAGGTGAAGGTAGAGAACGTTATGAATATATAGGTCAATTATGAAGTACAACGCTGAACATATTGCTGATTTAAACCTCCTTCTTCAATTTGATGTAAGTAGTGCAGCTACTGGAATTAAAGTCCATCAAGAGGCAGCTCAAGAAACTCAAGACGCTGTTAAGCGCCTATTCGAAAAAAACCTTTGTACTCAGCCAGACGGCGGTTACCTAACAGATGAAGGTATCGAGATGGCAGAGCGCGCAGACAAGCTTCTTCGCGTACTAAACTAAAGCTCCATTGTTCTAGTAAAAACTCCACTTGCTTCGGCCGTGGAGTTTTTTCATTTTTGGGCAAAGCTTTGTTAGGCTTATTGTAAATTCGTCATTTGCAGTTGTGAGGAACACATGGCTTCTATATTTATTGTCGGTGCAGGATGGGTAGGTGCACCTTTATCTGAACATTTAGAAAAACATGGTAACCGAGTAGTGGTCACGAAAACGACCCAAGCGGGAGCAGATGCCATTGGTAGCGAACAAATTCCATGTGAAGTGTTTAGCTTTGATTCATCCGATCCACAACAGACTATCGGGCGACTCTATTCATTGTTACTCGAAAACAACACTGAAATTGTGATTGGCAGCTTCCCTCCTGGCTTTAGAAAGGGAGCAGGACAAGAGTATGCCGACTACTGGCAGCAACTCACCAATGCATGCCAAAAGGCCAACATTAAAAAGCTCATTATGGTTAGTTCAACTACGGTATACCCAACTAAGCCGGGTGTGCTGAACGAGCTGGATGCATCACTCCCCCTTTCGACCTCAGATAACGAGCACGCGTCTTTATTTTCCGATAACGCACGAATCATGCTGCAAGCTGAACAGTCAGTGATTGATTCCGGTATCGACTACACCATTCTTCGCTTTAGTGGCTTAATCGGCCCAAGCCGTCACCCATCACGCTTCGCAAGCAAGTTAAAACAAGTCAGCACTCAAGCTCCAGCCAACATGCTGCACCTTGATGATGCAATTGGTGCTGTCGATTTCGCTATCAGTCAACTGCACAATGAAATAGTTAACGTGACCACACCAAATACAGTCAGTAAAGCGGAGTTTTATGCCGCGGCACTGAAAAGCGCCAACAGCAGTGAGCCTCTGCCCGCTGTTGTTGATACCCCAGACAAGTTAATCTCTTCGAAGAAGATTCTCGACTTAGGTTATTCATTTAAATTCGAATCCACACTGGACGCACTTCATGACTGAACAATCTATTGCTAACAAAAATCCCAACATAAAACTGCATCGCTCAGTCGACACCCTTTGGAACTTTATGTCGATGGGTCACAAGGTTACGCCTTCCGACTGTATCTTTGTATTGTGTAGCAACGATACTCGCGTAGCTGAATATGCAGCCGAGCTTTATCACCAACAGATCGCGCCTTACATCGTTTTTTCTGGCGGTGTGGGGCGCTTTACCGAAAGAAGCTTTGAACGCTCAGAAGCAGAAACATTCGCTTCTATCGCACGGGATTGTGGCGTGCCTGACTCTGACATTATCATAGAGAAACACGCAACAAATACTGGGGAAAATGTACGATTCACTCATGAGTTGCTGACAGAAAAAGGGTTATCGCCGAAGAGGCTAACCTTAGTTCAGAAGCCCTTCATGGAGAAACGTACCTACGCAACCTTCAGTAAACAATGGCCTGACGAAACTTCCGAGATTACCGTGACGTCGCGATGGCAAACTTGGGATGATTACTTTAACGAAGAGTTGCCGTTAGATATGGTGTTAGGCGCATTAATTGCTGATTACGAGCGAATCAAATCCTACCCAGAGAAAGGCTTTCAGATTGAGATGCCGATCCCCGACGACGTTGACCACGCCTATCAAGCATTGAAGAAGCTCGGTTTCGAATAAGCAAAAGTTAGACTTTGAACAAAGTAAAAGCTCGGCAGGAAATAAAACAAAAGCTCGGCTTGGAAGAAAGCAAAACACAGGCCCAATAAACAAAAACGGTGACACTTGGTCACCGTTTTTCGTTCTTTCGCGTTAGCAAATAGAGCTGCTTATTTACCTAACGCTTCTTTGTAGTGCAGACGGCAAACAGAAACGTATTTGTCGTTACCGCCAATAGCCACTTGGTCGCCCTCAGCAATCGCCACACCGTGCTCGTCGGTACGAATTACCATGTTCGCTTTACGGCCACAGTGACAAATTGTTTTAAGCTCAACAAGTTTATCTGCCCAAGACAGTAAGTAACGGCTACCTTCAAACAGTTCACCCAGGAAATCGGTACGTAGGCCGTAACAAAGTACAGGGATGTGCAGCTTATCAACCACTTCTGTTAATTGGTACACCTGCTCCTTCGATAAAAATTGGCACTCATCGATCAAAACACAATGACGCTTTTCTTCCTCATTGAGCTTTTTGATCGCATCAAACATGTTGGTGTCATTTTTAAACAGCTGAGCTTCAGATTGCAGACCAATTCGTGAGCTCACTTTACCGATACCATAGCGATCGTCCAAAGCTGCCGTAAAGATCACTGGCGTCATGCCACGTTCTTGGTAGTTGAATGAAGATTGAAGAAGCGTTGTTGATTTACCCGCATTCATTGCCGAGTAATAAAAATACATCTGAGCCACAGAAATATTCCTGTTAATTAAAAGTTGAAGATAGAAAAGGTGAAAATAGAGAATTCGTGCTAGAAAAAAGGGCTGAAAATCAGCCCTTTTTATAAGATTTACTTACGACGCCAAGTCGTACCTTCTGGGCCATCTTCCAGAACAATACCCAACTCGTTTAGCTTATCACGTGCAAGGTCGGCATTTGCCCAATCCTTTGAAGCACGAGAGTCGTTACGCAGTTTGATCAACGCTTCGATTTCAGCCACTTCGTCGTCGTTACCTGCCGCATCACCTTGTAGGAAGGCTTCTGGCTCTTGGTGAAGAATACCGATGATGTCTGCTAGTTCACGCATCAATGCACCCAGTCCGCTTGCTTTTTCAATGCTTTCAGGCTTGATACGGTTGATTTCACGAGCCATTTCAAACAGTACTGAATAAGCTTCAGGTGTGTTGAAATCATCGTTCATCGCTGTAGAGAATCGAGTCACGTACTCTTCGCCACCGGCAGGAGCGGCTGTAAGGTCTAGGCCACGAAGTGACGTGTATAGACGCTCTAGTGATGCGCGAGCTTGGTTTAGGTTATCTTCGCTGTAGTTTAGCTGGCTACGGTAGTGACCAGACATTAGGAAGTAACGTACCGTTTCAGCATCGTAATGTGCTAGCACGTCACGGATAGTGAAGAAGTTACCCAGTGATTTAGACATCTTCTCTTTGTCTACCATCACCATACCACTGTGCATCCAAGTATTTACATACTGAGTGCCGTGCGCGCAGCAAGACTGTGCGATTTCGTTTTCGTGGTGAGGGAACTGCAGATCTGAACCACCACCGTGGATATCGAAGTGGTTACCAAGAATAGACGAGTTCATTGCTGAGCATTCGATGTGCCAACCTGGACGACCCGGGCCCCATGGCGATTCCCATGTAGGTTCACCTGGCTTAGACATCTTCCAAAGAACGAAGTCTAGTGGGCTGCGTTTTGCAGATTCAACATCAACGCGAGCACCCGCTTGAAGCTGATCAAGGTCTTGCTTTGAAAGCTTACCGTATTCGTCGAATTTCTTTACTTCAAACATCACGTCGCCGTTGCTTGCAACGTATGCGAAACCACGTTCAATCAGCTTTTCAACAAGCTCGATGATTTCAGTGATGTATTCTGTCGCACGAGGCTCAACATCTGGACGCTTCATGTTCAATGCATCAAAGTCAGCGTGCATCTCACCGATTAAACGCTCAGTCAGAGAGTCACAAGACTCACCGTTTTCGTTAGCGCGTTTGATGATTTTGTCATCGATATCTGTGATGTTACGAACGAAATTCAAATCGTAACCAAGGTAACGAAGGTAACGAGTTACTACGTCGAAAGAAACGAACGTACGACCATGACCAATATGACAGAGATCGTATATGGTTACCCCACAGACATACATGCCGACTTTGCCAGCTGTAATTGGTTTGAATTCCTCTTTCTGTCTTGTGAGCGTGTTATATATCTTCAGCATGATCTCTATCTATTTTATGGATTAATGAAAATAAGCTCGCAGTATAACAAGTCATACCTTAATAGGTAATCCCTAAAAGCAGGAATTATACCAATCACGGTAAGTAGATGGTCATAAATAGCGCAGAAAAAATGCTTGAGAACAAGGAAGCTCTTTTCGACAAAAAGTTTCGATAAGTAGTTATTCTACATTCAAAATTTCTAACGACGTTATCAAGTGTTTTAACAAGCTAGGATGGCCAGTTATTTACTACGATTGGTATTACCTCAAACATCCGAGTTAAGTTAATGATTTGGTGATTTGAAAGTCTGCCAACATGCGCTAGAATTCGAACTTCATATTAAAAAGACAGTAAGGTAACAATCATGATCATCCTTCACACAAATTTTGGTGATATCAAAGTTCAACTTAACGAAGAAAAAGCACCAGAAACAAGCGCAAACTTTCTACAGTATTGCCGTGACGGTTTCTACGACAACACACTATTCCACCGTGTTATCGATGGTTTCATGATTCAAGGCGGCGGCATGACTTCTGGCCTTAAAGAAAAGGCAACTCGTGCAACGATCAAGAACGAAGCAAACAACGGTCTAGCGAACAAAGTTGGTACGCTAGCAATGGCTCGTACTATGGAACCGCATTCAGCGAGCTCTCAGTTCTTCATCAACGTTAACGACAACTCTTTCCTAAACTTCCGTAGCGAAAGCCTAGACGGTTGGGGCTACTGTGTATTCGCAGAAGTTGTTGAAGGCATGGACATCGTAAACAAGATTAAAGGTGTTAGCACTGGTTCTATGGGTATGCACCAAGATGTACCTCTAGAAGAAGTGATCATCACTGGTACTACAATCGAAGCTTAATTCATCGCTTTCGGTTAGTATTGATGAGCCGATAAAATCAGGATATAGGGAGCGAATCGCTCCCTTTTTTTAGACCTATGAAAACATATTTTATATCAGATCTGCACCTTTCTCCGTCACGAGAAGACATCACAGACTGCTTCTTAACCTTTATGAAGAAAGAAGCCGTAGAAGCGGATGCACTTTACGTATTAGGTGACCTTTTCGAATTCTGGATTGGTGACGATGATAAGAGTGAATTCGCGACTTCTATCCGCCAAGCGTTTATCGACTTAGTGAAAACAGGCGTGCCTTGTTACTTTACTCAAGGGAACCGCGACTTCTTAGTCGGCAAAAAATTTGCTAAGCAAACGGGCGTACAACTTCTCGACGAAGTTTCTACGATCGATATCTACGGGCAAAAAGCGGTAGTATTGCATGGAGACACTCTATGTACTGAAGATGTAAAGTACCTCGCCTTTCGCGAAAAAGTGCATCAGCCATGGTTACAATGGGTCTTCAACCGAATTCCATTTTTCATCAAGAAGAAAATTGTTTCAAAGGTTCAATCAGATATCAAAGATGACAAGCAGACCAAGTCTCTCGACATCATGGATGTGACACAGCAAGAAGTCGAAGATGTGATGGAACGAAACAATGTCGATCTGATGATCCACGGCCATACTCACCGCCCAGACATCCATACATTTAATGCTAACAATTGCACTAAAACCCGTATCGTACTTGGCGATTGGTATACGCAAGGCTCAGTGCTGGTGTTCACGCCGCAAAGTTTTGAACTACAGAATCGAGCGTTTAGCAATAGCTTTTAACATAACGCTTAAACTTTCACTTTGATTATTATTGTCGGTCAGACTTTCTTAGAAAGTGTATGGTAATTTCTAGTGAATTAGCTATTATCTCTCTACCAGAAATAAACCGAACACAGTACCAAGTTGAAATATTCATACGTAGCGCGTCAACCAATACTCGACACAGGCAAGAAAACCATAGGTTACGAGTTGCTATTCAGGGATGGTCCTAAGAACACTTTCCCTGAAGTAGAGCCGGAGCTCGCTACTAGCCGTTTGCTTTCCGATCACTTCTTATCGACCCACTATAATACGTTGGGTGATAAGCTTGGGTTCGTGAACTTCCCATATGCAAGCCTAATCAACTTAGTCCCTACTCTGTTCCCCAAAGAAAGCCTCGTTGTTGAGGTTCTTGAAGACTGCGAACCAACAGACGAATTACTTGAAGCAATCAAAACCATCTTTGACGCGGGTTATACCATTGCGCTAGACGACTTTGTGCCAAGTAAAGCTTGGAAGCGCTTCTTACCCTACGTTTCAATTATCAAGTTCGATATCCGTTTGACGCCAATTGCCAAAGCAGCGATGTTTATGAACTCTCTCAAAGGGCTAGATATCAAGTTCCTTGCTGAGAAAGTAGAAACGTACGAAGAATACCAAGAAGCGAAAAAAGCAGGCTTCACCTACTTTCAAGGTTATTTCTTTAGCAAGCCAGAGATGATCCAAACGCGTGCGCTCAACCCGGCATTCCTGACGACCGTTCAGCTGTTAAAAGAGATTGCGCACGACCCTATCGACTTTGGTGAAGTAGAGCGTTTGATTACGCTCGATGTGACCATGTCGTATAAGCTACTTACCTACGTAAACTCCGCTGGCGGTTCACCAACAACGATTCGTTCATTCCGCCAAGCGCTTATTTACCTTGGTGAACAAAAGCTGCGTAAGTTCGTTTCACTTGTGGCGATCGCATCCGCGAAAGAAGACAAGCCGGACTCACTCTACGGTTTAGCGGTATTACGCGCGCGTCAATGTGAGCTCTTAGTCGAGAAGATGAATGTGAAGGTTGAGCCAGGACAAGCCTTTTTGACCGGTATGTTCTCGCTACTGGATTCACTGTTTGACCAACCGTTGAAGCAAGTACTGGACTCAGTGCCAATCGACGATGAGATTAAACAGGCCCTTATCCAACGTAAAGGCGTGTTAGGTGCGATTTTGGCCATGGTTATTGCTTATGAACAAGCCCGATGGGACGAAGCAACGCGCATTCGTAAACTTCTCAAGCTCAGTGAGGCTCAACTAGGCCAAGCTTACGATGAAGCAACGACTTGGGCACAAGAGCTATTGTCTCCAGCCTTGAAATAGTAAACTTCGCGCTAACACTTTGATAATTTCAATAACTTCAACAGAAACCAAACTTTGGTGAGCGATCGTTTCTTGGTAAACTCCCACGCATTCACTTATGGCCTCTTAATAGAGGCCATTTTTACAGGATCTGACTATGTCTTTATGCCCATGCGGTAGCAAAAATACTTACCAACAGTGCTGTGAATCAGCGCACCTTCACCACAGTGCTGTTGAAACGCCTGAACAGTTGATGCGCTCTCGTTATTCAGCGCACGTGTTGGGTTTAGTTGACTATGTTGTTGCGACTTACCACCCTAGCTGCAACGCAGAAGCGCAAAGAGAAGGCATTGCCGAATCTATCAACAGTGATTGGGCAGGACTAGAAGTCATCGATACTGCGGTAGGCTCGCACCAAGACGAAGGCTTTGTTGAGTTTAAAGCTTACTTCAATGAAGAAGGCGCACAATACTGCATGCAAGAACGCTCTCGCTTTATACGTGAAGACGGTCTTTGGTACTACATTGATGGTACCTTCCCAGAGCAGGAACAAACTACACAACCAGAAATTGACCCACGTTTAAATCAAACCGTTGAGAGCTTTAAAATCGGCCGTAATGATCCGTGTATTTGTGGCAGTGGTAAGAAATACAAGAAGTGCTGCGGGTAACTCGTTCGACTAAGAAGTCAGATTAAGAGAAGAGATTCCTGATGTCGCTTAGGCTCCTCGGAATGACGCAAAGTCAGAGGTTAGAAAAGTGACGTAGGGCTTAGAAATCTTGAAATCTTGAAATCTTGAAATCTTGAAAATTAAAAAACTAAAAAGCCCCGTAAACATGTTTGTTTGCGGGGCTTTTGTCTGTCTTTTACGCGGTTCTATTAATCTAAAGAGAGCTTACTTATGACGCTCTTTCAGCTTGTTTACCACATCATCCATCGATAAGCCTTGGTCTTGAAGAAGAACCATTAGGTGGTAAATCAAATCTGCTGATTCACACACTAACTCCGCCTTATCGCCCGACGTCGCCGCAAGCGCGACTTCAACGCCTTCTTCGCCCACTTTTTGCGAAATACGCTTGGTGCCACGGGCATATAGACTGGCAGTATAAGAAGATTCAGGATCGGCGTCCTTGCGGGCAGCCAATAGCTGCTCAAGCTGATGAAGCCACACCATCTGAGACTCTTCTTGCTTGTCTCCATCCCAACACGTTGTTGTACCTGTGTGGCACGTTGGACCAATGGGATTAACTTTAACCAGTAAGGTGTCGCTGTCACAGTCCAAGGCGATGTTTTGCAGTTGCAATACATTGCCCGACGTTTCACCTTTCGTCCAAAGACGCTCTTTTGTGCGAGAGAAAAACGTCACATTGCCAGTTTCACCCGTTTTCTCAAGTGCGGCTGGGTTCATGTATCCCATCATTAGCACTTGGCTTGACTGGTAATCTTGAACAATCGCTGGCACTAAGCCATCTACTTTTTCCCAGTTAATACGCTCTGACAATGCGCCTACTTCTGTTTTTGATAAGCTTACGGGTTCAAAACTCATAGTCGCACCTCTACATCTTGTTGTTTTAAATACTGTTTAAGTTCACCAATATTGATGACTTGTTTGTGGAATACCGAAGCCGCAAGTGCTCCATCCACGTTGGTCTTTTTATAAGCTTCAGCAAAGTGCTCCATTGCACCAGCGCCACCAGAGGCAATCAATGGCACATTACACACTTCACGCACCATGTTTAACTGATCGATATCATAGCCGTTACGAACGCCATCTTGGTTCATCATGTTTAACACAATCTCACCTGCGCCACGCTTCTGTACTTCCTGCACCCAATCTTTGGTTTCCCATTTGGTTGCTTTAGTACGCGCTTCATCGCCTGTAAATTGGTAAACCTGATATTTACCGGTTTCTTTGTCGAAGTATGAATCGATACCGACAACGATACACTGAACGCCAAACTTATCAGCAAGGTCAGTAATCAGCTGTGGATTAGCCAATGCCGGTGAGTTGATTGACACTTTATCCGCACCAAACTCAAGGATGCGCGCTGCATCTTCTGCTGATTTAATACCACCAGCGACACAGAAAGGGATATCGATCACTTCAGCTACGCGTTTCACCCAGCTTTTATCGACCACACGGCCATCACTTGATGCGGTGATGTCATAAAATACCAATTCATC
This sequence comes from Vibrio sp. 10N.222.55.C6, assembly GCF_041473395.1. NCBI lineage: Bacteria > Pseudomonadati > Pseudomonadota > Gammaproteobacteria > Vibrionales > Vibrionaceae > Vibrio > Vibrio sp. 10N.222.55.C6. The sequence continues at coordinate 8,541 of NZ_JBFRSD010000007.1, read as the reverse complement.
GGCGCCCTCTTCTGCATAGCGTTGTGCTAGCGGAACGATGTCACCAATAATTTCGTGGTTACGGAACTGAACGCCCTTAACCACTTGTCCGTCACGGACATCCAAACAAGGGATTATGCGCTTTGCCAACATGCAAATGCCTCCTCTGCGGTAAACTTGCCATCAAGTAGCGCACGACCCACAATCACACCCGCAACACCGCTGCCTTTAAGCGCTTCGATATCAGCTAGGCTGCCAATGCCGCCCGATGATTGGAATTGCACTTGTGGGTACTGCTTACAAAGATCAACATAGAGCTCTACGTTTGATCCTTCTAGCGTGCCGTCACGTGAAATATCGGTACACAGCACGTGTTTAAGGCCAACCGTGAGGTAGTCTTCAATCAGCGCTTCAATAGTCACACCTGAATCTTCTTGCCAACCTGAAATCGCCACTTTACGTGTGCCGCTTTCATCAATGTTGATGTCTAGAGCCAGCACGATTTTTTCCGCGCCATACTTCTCCATCCAACCTTTCACCAACTCAGGTTGCTTAACGGCTGTAGAACCAACCACAACGCGCTGTGCGCCAGCTTCTAGCAGATCAACGACATCTTGTTCGTTACGCACGCCACCACCAATCTGGATGTTCGCAGGCGTGCTAGCAAGGAGCTTAGCAATCAAGTCTAACTGACGAGCCGTTGTGTCTTTTGCGCCCGTTAAGTCAACAAGGTGCAGCCAGCCAGCGCCAGCTTGGTGGTACAGATTAAACTGCTCTGCTGGGTCTACTTTGTATTCTGTTACTTGCCCGTAGTCTCCTTGGAATAAGCGAACTACTTGGCCTTCAATTAAATCTAACGCGGGAATAATCATTTACATTCCTTATATGGCAACGTTAGCCGCTGCCTAATCCTTATTACAATTCCAAGAAGTTCTGAATCAGCTTAGAGCCAGCTTTCGAAGATCGCTCTGGGTGGAACTGAACACCATAATAATTGCCACTTTGAACCGCCGCAGTGAACGGATTACCGTAATCACATTGTGCGATTGTGTAGTCGCCCACTGGCATTGCGAAGCTATGAACAAAGTAGAAGTATTCGCCTTCTTCAATGTCTTTAAATAGCGGGTGATTAGGCGTTGCTGTTACTGTGTTCCAACCCATGTGTGGTAATGGTAAGTCGCCCGTTTCAAGTAAACGAACTTCGCCATCACACAAACCTAGGCATTCAACTAACTCATCAGCCTTTTGACCTTTCTCTTGAGACAGTTTGCCTAACAGCTGCATACCTAAACAGATACCCAGCAGAGGCTTCTCAACTTGCTTGACAAGGGTAACAAGGTCACGCTCTTGCAGGTTCTTCATTGCCTCACTTGCTGTACCTACACCGGGTAGGAATAGCTTGTCGGCAGCAAGAACAACTTCTGGTTCTTTTGAAATTTCAACTGCGTAGCCCAGACGTTCAATCGCAAACTTCACCGATGAAACGTTGGCACAACCAGTATCAATAATAACGACTTTTTGCTCTTTCATACCGAACCCTTACAGAACGCCTTTGCTGCTTGGTAACTCGTTACCTTCAACTTTGATTGCTTGGCGAAGAGTACGGCCAAACGCTTTGAACAGGCTCTCAATGATGTGGTGATCATTATTGCCATCAGAAGAAAGGTGTAGCGTACAAGCCAATGTATCAGTTAGAGAACGGAAGAAGTGAACCACCATCTCGGTTGAAAGATCACCCACTTGCTCACGGCTGAACTTAGCATCGAACTTCAGGTATGGACGACCAGAAAGGTCTAACGCACACTGAGCCAAACACTCATCCATTGGTAGGCTGAAACCAAAACGGCCAATACCACGTTTGTCGCCTAGTGCATCTTTCAATGCTTGGCCTAAAGCCAGAGCGGTATCTTCGACTGTGTGGTGATCATCAATGTGCAGGTCGCCCTTCACAGTCAGGTTCATTTGGAAACCACCGTGTGTCGCGATTTGATCAAGCATGTGGTCGAAGAAACCCATGCCGGTATCGATCTTGTTGCCACCGGTTTCATCAAGGTTTACTGCAACCTTGATATCGGTTTCTTTAGTAGTACGAACTACTTCAGCAATACGCGCATTAACCGTCAGATCTTTAACGATTTGTGGCCAGTTAAGCGTGCCTTCAGTTTCCGCATCCGGGCCATATTGAATACCGCGGATAGCCATGTTCTCTGCCAGTTGAAGATCCGTCATTCGGTCGCCAATCACAACAGAGTGTTGGAAATCGACTTTACCGCCTTGTAGGTACTCTTTAACCATACCCAGTTTAGGCTTACGGCAAGAGCAGTTGTCTTCGTCAAAGTGAGGGCAAATAAGCACGTCGTCAAACTTAACGCCTTGAGATTCGAAGAACTCCATCATCATATTGTGTGGTGCATCGAAATCTTCTTGTGGGTAGCTATCGGTACCTAAACCATCTTGGTTAGTGACCATTACTAAGCGGTAACCAGCATCTTGCAAAGCAAGCAGGCTAGGAATTACTCGCGGTTCGAATTTTAGCTTGTCTAAACGGTCTACTTGAAAGTCAACTGGCGGCTCAACAATTAAGGTGCCGTCACGGTCTATAAAAAGTATTTTCTGTTGTTTACTCACTTGAACTTCCTTTTAATTTTAAATCTGGTGGCCTAGCTAAAATCAAACGCTAACCCAAAATATTGGTTTCACTTGCCAGCCCAATTAATCAACTCAAACTGGCAAATGTTATTACTGGTAAGCCTTTCATTACTGATAAAAGTTACGAATGAATCCAAGTGTCTTTTCGCACTCTTCGCGGTTACCAATACTAATACGAACACAGTCTTCAATAGGTGAATTACGCAAAATAATGCCCGTATCCCAAGCCGCTTTAAATAACTCATCGCCGTTCGGGAATTTCACCAGTAAGTAGTTACCCCAGCCATCAAAAACCGTCACTTGAGGCATACCTAATAGACCCGCCTGCAAATACGCTCGGTTAGCACTTAAATCTAGAACTTGGAACTTAGCTCGCGCTAGTCCTTGCTCTGAGAGAGCTTGAACGGCAATGTCAGCAACAGGGATTGGCACAGGATAAGGAGCGATCACTTTCAACAGTACATCGATAAGCTCTTTATTCGCTAGCGTAAAGCCACAACGTAAGCCCGCCAAAGCAAAGGCCTTCGACAAGGTGCGCAGAATCGCTAGGTTTGGATATTGCTCAAGCAAATCAACGGTTGACGCTTCTGGACAAAAATCGATATACGCTTCATCCATCACCACAATCGCTTTGTCTTGTGTCATTTCAAGCAGCTTGATGATGTCTTTACGATCAACTAAATTACCGGTTGGGTTATTTGGGCTACAAACAAACACCACTTTTACGTTGTCGAGCTGAGCTTCGATAGCTGGAAGATCCAATTGCCATTCAGAAGTAAGAGGCACAACTTTACGCTCAACACCAATCGTCTCTGCACTGATTGCGTACATACCGTAAGTAGGCGGGCAGTAAAGAATAGCGTCTTCGTTCGGCTCACAGAAAGCACGAATCAATAACTCAATGCCTTCGTCAGCACCACGCGTTGTCAGAGTTTGCTCTGATTTCACGCCTGCGTATTGAGCGTAAGCATCAATCAGCTCTTTTGGCTGACATTCGCTGTAACGGTTAAGACGAGACAAGTTCAGGTTGTACTCGTTATCAAACGGAGATTCGTTGGCGTTTAGCCATACATCACCAGTACCGCCTATGCGTCTTGCAGACAAGTAAGGTGTTAGAGCCTGAACTTGTTTTCTTGCTAACTTTTCCATGCCCTACCCTTATTTCGCTTTATTTAACTTTTCAACTCGGATAGTCACAGCGCGTTTGTGTGCATCCAAACCTTCGGCTTCCGCCATTGTTACTACTGTTGGCGCTAGGCCTTTCAACCCATCGGCTGTTAGCTCCTGCACCGTCATTCGCTTAGAGAAATCAGCCAAACCTAGGCTTGAATACGTCTTGGTATAACCGTAAGTCGGAAGAACGTGGTTTGTGCCGGATGCGTAGTCACCTGCAGATTCTGGAGACCAGTCACCAAGGAAAATTGAGCCTGCATTATCTAGCAATGGCAGCAATTCACGTGGGTTCTTGGTTTGAACGATCAAGTGCTCAGGACCGTAGAAATTCGAAATCGCAATCGCTTGAGTGATCGATTCAGCAATGATGATTAAGCTTGAAGCCAATGCTTGCTGAGCGATGTTCGCACGAGACAGTTCTTTCAGTTGCTTTTGAACCGCTTCTGTTACTTGGTCTGCAACCACTGGAGATGGAGTTACCAATACTACTTGAGAGTCAGGCCCGTGTTCCGCTTGGCTCAACAAATCCGCTGCAATGAAGTCTGCATCAGCCGTTTCATCAGCAATCACTAACACTTCAGATGGGCCAGCTGGCATATCAATAGCTGCTCCGCGGAAGTCATTACTCACTTGGCGCTTTGCTTCCGTAACGTAGGCATTACCTGGGCCGAAGATCTTATCGACTTTAGCCACACTCTCGGTACCGTAAGCCATTGCTGCAACCGCTTGACCACCACCAACGTTGTAAACTTCGTCGATCTTACAAAGCTTAGCGACATACAAGATTTCATCAGCGATTGGCGGAGGTGAACAAAGCACAACCTTACGACAACCTGCGATTTGAGCAGGAACACCTAACATAAGAACCGTTGACGGTAGTGGCGCACTGCCACCGGGAATATAAAGGCCAACAGTATTAATCGCGCGCGTCACTTGCTCACACACAACACCAGGCTGTGTCTCAACCTTAATTGGCTGCGGCTTTTGAGCTTCGTGAAACTTAGCAATGTTGCTATAAGCTTGCTCTAACGCTTGCTTCATCTCTGGTGTTAGACGAGCACACGCCTCTTCAATCTCACCCGAACTGACTCGGATAGATTCTGGAGTTACACCATCAAACTTTGCAGTCAGCTTTTTAAGCGCGGCATCGCCTTCATTTCGTACTTTTGCAATAACATCAGAAACAGTCGCTGTGATGTTTGCACCTTCAGTAATAGCTGGACGCTCTAATACCGAGTCTTGCTGTGATTCACTTAAAGATTGCCAAACAACGGTTCTCATCGTCACTACCCCATCATTTTTTCGATTGGTAATACTAGAATCGAGCTTGCACCCAACTCTTTCAGCTGTTCCATTGTTTCCCAGAACAAGTTCTCTGTACTTACTAGGTGCACGGCAACTTTGTCTTTGTCTGTAGATAGAGGAAGAACCGTTGGATCTTCAGCACCAGGCAGTAGTGCTTTGATTTGCTCTAGTTGAGAGGTTGGCGCGTGAAGCATGATGTACTTCGACTCTTTCGCTTGTTGAACCCCCTGCATACGAGTCAGTAGTTTTTCAATCAGTGCGGTCTTGTCTGCGTCGAAGTCGCCAACACGTTGAATCAGTGTTGCTTTCGATTGGAAGATAGCTTCTGCTTCTTTTAGGCCGTTCGCTTCAAGCGTTGCACCTGTAGAAACTAAATCAGCGATAGCGTCTGCAAGGCCAGCGCGAGGCGCGACTTCAACCGAACCTGTTAGCATACAAGTGCTGAACTCAACACCCTGCTCGTCCATGTAGGCTTTAAGTAGTTGTGGGTAGGTTGTCGCAATACGTTTGCCCGCTAAGTCTTGTGGGCCGTTGTATTCTTCGTCTTTATTAATAGCGATTGAAAGGCGGCAACCACCGAAGTCTAAACGACGTAGTGTGCGGAACTCTGAAGGCTCTTTAAGAGCAACACGATCTAGACGAACTTCTTCTAGTTCATTTTCACCGATGAAACCAAGGTCAACTACACCATCCATGATAAGACCTGGGATGTCGTCATCACGAACGAGTAACAAGTCGATTGGCATATTTAGTGAGTGAACCACTAGGCGCTCACCCATGATATTAAATTTAACACCACATTTTTTAAGTAGGTCTTGGCACTCTTTACTTAAGCGACCTTTCTTTTGAATTGCGATTCTTAGGCGTTGTGTCTGCATTGCTGTATCCCTGTGCAAATATTTGAATTTATTGATTATTTAAAAGCGCTAAAACTAAAAAACCCTCGGGGACTTTGTCATCCCGAGGGTTTAAATCTAAATTCTTTTGACTTAACCTCCGGGAGTAATCTTGCTCCCGGGTATACGTAAATCTCCCCGAAAGACTAGATAGGGTGATGATGGTGATGAATGTTCATTACTAATTTACGCATACTTATCAGCTCTTAGGTTGTTTGCTGTCTTGTCTCCACACTAACTAAGCTGACATCCTTTTTCAACCATTTATTCGAACTTTTTTCACGAAACTTAAAATTAAATTAACAGGCACAAAAAAGGGAGGCAAACGCCTCCCTGATAGTTTACTGATTAACTTTCAATTTTAGCTTTTGCACGTCGCCATTTTGCAGCGAGAGAAGTAAGCCAATGCAAAACATACAGCAACAAACGTTAGAGACGCTGCGCCAAATGCGATGCCAATTGAAGATGTCATACCTAGAGTGATGAAACCAATGCACGATACGAACGCTACAGACAACGCGTATGGAAGCTGAGTCGAGACGTGGTCGATGTGGTTACAACGAGCACCAGTAGAAGACAGAATCGTCGTATCTGAGATTGGAGAACAGTGGTCACCAAATACTGCACCCGCTAGAACCGCACTTAGCATTGGAAGAATCAGTGCGATATCCGATGCTGCAGCCATGTCACCTGCGATAGGTAGCATGATACCGAACGTACCCCATGAAGTACCTGTAGAGAACGCCATAACGCCCGCTAGAAGGAACAAGATAACTGGTAGCCAGTGGTAATCGATGCTGCCCGTTACTAGAGATGATAGGTACGAACCTGTTTTCATGTCGCCGATTACAGAACCGATAGTCCATGCGAATACAAGGATTAGGATTGCGCCAAACATAGAGCTTGCACCAATCCACATTGTTCTTGCGATATCGGCCATAGATAGCTTTTGCTTGAATACTGTCGCTAGTGCTACTAGTAAGCCGATAACACCACCGTAAACAAGAGATTTACCAACATCTGTATTTTCGAATGCACCAAGTAGGTTAAACGCTTGACCATCAGCAGCTAACGCTTGACCGCCTGTGTAAAGCATCGCAGCCACTGTCGCTACAATTAGCGATACGATTGGCATAACAAGATCAGAAACTGAACCGTTTTCGCTCTCTTCGATATCTAACTCTTCGTTTAGATCGTGAGCTTGCTTTTGATCGTTGTCACCTTCAAAGCCACGGCCTTGAGATGCTTCGATCTCATGCTCACGCATCTTACCAACGTCTAGACCGAACCATGCTACTGCGAACACCATTAGTAGTGCGAATACAGCGTAGAAGTTCATTGGGATAAGACGAACGTAAGCACCCAGTGCAGAATACTCTGTCACACCGTGTGTCACTAAGATGCCACCAATAATAGTAATGATGTAAGCACCCCAACTAGAAGCTGGCATGATCACACACATAGGAGCCGCAGTAGAATCAAGAATATAAGCTAGCTTAGCGCGAGATACGTAGAAACGGTCTGTAACAGGACGAGAGATTGCACCCACTGCCAAGCTGTTGAAGTAATCATCAACAAAGATGAATACACCTAAAAATGCAGCAAGCAGTTTTGAACCACGCTTGCTCTTAACTCGAGACTGAGCCCACTCAGCGAATGCACGAGTACCACCAGAAAGCGTTAATAGCGCTGTTGTCATTCCAAGAATAATTAGGAAAGCAATTATGCTCATGTTCCAAGTATTGATACCACCATCTTCGATGAAAACACCAGATGCTTTAGTAAATACGTAGCTAGCGGCATTACCTACTGAATAGTCAGCCAGTAAGATGGCACCCATAACGATACCGACACCCAAAGAAACCAATACACGGCGGGTAACAATAGCAAGGCTCAAAGCCACAAGGGGCGGAAGCAAAGATAAAGGTGATGTTGCAAAATCTATTAAATTCATGATCTTCAAAAACCAGTTTTTTATTTGGCTAGAGATCTACTGCAGACAAACTTGATACGGCTGACCAAGCTCATGTTGAACTAAGCGAAAGGGAAGTGAACACTTCACCCAACCCTACAGTAGCGCTCCATAGTTTAAAATTAAGACTATGGCAGTGTTGTACCTATTGAGCACAACCCCAGCAAATTGCTTAGATATACAATTTACTTCGGCAATTACACCTTTCATTCCCGTTCATTGGCATCACCCCAACGGAAGTTACTTTTTATAATTGCACCTCTACGTGCGATAACATTATTAACCGTGTAAACCAGAGTTTAACAACAAATTAACCAACACCTCGCATCAGGTAGCCGCAATTGTACTCATCAAGAGCAACAATGCAACATATCATTCCGAGAAAAATAGCTTTTTGTTAATGAACTAATCAATAGAAGAATAGTCTACATAAGTTGACTACTCCACCTGTCACATATCATTTTTTAAGATATTCTTAATAATTATTATAAATTCAATAGAAATACTGCTCTGAATTTTCAACTATTCATCTCACTTTTATATTTAAATATGTAATAGAAGAAATAC